>NZ_JBSQPW010000010.1:0-66257 GCF_055118575.1 Trichococcus sp.
CACTAAATTGGCTACCGACCTTTAGTTGTATTGTAAGGTCTTCTTTTTGCCTATTTCAACAAAAGAATAGTTTCGCATAGAAAAATTATACACTTAGCTTTGCGTCGGGATTCGTTGACTTCTTGACGGTGATTTGGATGTTTCACGTGAAACATTTTTTCTGGATAATGTGCATCCCGGAATGCGACTTTTCTGAATTAGAAATCATATTGCTACATTTTCTGCATATGAAAATACATTTTGCTTAAAAAGAATATACAGTCTGCCGCAAGTACTGCTAATGTTCCACCCTACCATCACGCCATATTGGATCATAGTACTGTATTTTTTTGATTCATTAACCGCAAACTAATTTGATGTCCGTGAAAAATCTCTCTCAATATAGTAACCATTTCCGAAATAAATGTAATTATTATTATAGTCACCATTCAGTCGCTATTTGTTCTGCGCTCTTTCAATAGTTCCACGTGGAACATTTATTGATTACCTCTTCAATTCTCTTTCAAATCCTTTCTTCGTTTATTTCCGGGTTTATGTTCCACGTGGAACTTTTTTTCGTATTTTATTCGATTTGTTTCCCTCTTCTATTTTTTCTAGATTAAAATCGCCATCGTTCGACCTTTTATTCAGCCACAAAATTTTCCCCGGAAACGATATTTCTGATGGCCTCTACTGCTATTGGACTAATAATTTGAATAATCTAGCTATATGATGTTCTCTTATTTTTTCATATATTTCTTTTAAATTAATTCCAGCGTTTGAAAATCGAATTTGTTTTCTTTTAATAGTCTCTGTTGGCCCCCTCCTATACCTCTCCCTTTTCTTGTGGATAATTCAGGATAATCCCATCTTTTCCAGTTATGCACATTCCCCTTCTACAGCCTGTGTATAACTTTCCTGTAAATTCGTTTTATCCTTGTTGTTATAGGTTTTTCCCTGTGGATCGGTTTTGTTGATAACTTTTAATTCTGATATTTTTTAGTCATCATGTTTACCATTTATAGCATGTGGATAACTTGGGGATAACCTTAAAATCTTTTACCTGCTCTCCTTTATTTATTCGAACAATTGTTTGATTCGTTTGCATATGAAATTAATCATTTTATTTTGCCTTAATTTATTGATGTTTTTATGAAAATTACTTTTCCTGAATTATTTTTCCTATTACCTCAGTTCGATCTGTCACTGAAATCGTGTGCCAATGCATTTAAAAGGCATCTTGTTCGAATCACACGATTCTGTGGATAAAGTTCAAAGATTAGTTTTCCACATTATCGTGTTTCCCTTGCTAAAAATTCGATGCGCTGCCGTTGAACTTCCTTTTGTGGATAACTTCAAAAGCAAAACATCCAGCCAATTGCAGGGAAAAGTTCCGGTTTATTTCAATGAACTCCTCTCGGAGACGGTACTGTTTCAATAACATAGTACGCAAAAGGGGAAATATTTCTCTACCGGCACCTGGTTTTATTCCGGATTTATCGCGATTCACTTGAATGTCCTGTTGGTGGAGATGCTCTGAGGATGTCATCCCTTTATAGCTGCAGATTTCATTATTTAACGCACTGTTTCCAAATAAATCTGTATATAGGATTTTCCAATCTTTTCTCATCAAATTTCTGCTTTACCTAATGAAGAAAGTGACAAGTTTTTTCAGATGCACTTTCTTAGACTGCTATAAGTCTCCATAAATACATATTGTTCAGACAAAGATGTTATGTGACTACACTACTGGTCATCGTGAACCGCACTTCACATGAGTATGTTTTGAGGGGAGTTTCTCTATCCAGCTTTTATGGAATCAAGATAAAAAGCAAATCAATTCCACTGTTTTAGTCTTTCAGGTCTCGGATACCTTCTTCTTGAATTTCGATTTGCTTCAAAGTGGCATACGGAATGCCTGCCTCTGCATTCTTCATATTGACGATTAACTATTTTCGCTTTGGAATCTTGCTATCCTTTGGCAGACTTTCTTAACATTTTTTTGCTAAAGGGAGGGAATTCTTCGCTTTAAACTACTCAAAGTGGCATGTGTTGTTGTTTTCTCCTGATACTACTCCATTGCTGGCGTTTGTTTGCGATTCGGGACAAACTGGTCATCAAAACGATTCAGATCACAGCAGGGAAGCCCATTGCTGTACTGCAAATCGGATATTTTGTGCATCCAGCCAAAAAGGATGCCTCTTGCTTTAAGGATTTATGTATTGAATGTTCTAATTTATTCCCTCTGCTGCTGTAACTATGCCCACCATTGCTGTTTTTTTTGAAGATAACTATCAATTGTTGCAACGGTCCTCTCACTAATAAAAGGTTCCTTAGGAAAGACGTGCAAAACATTGTGTATCAAAACCAGCTGCAAAATGTTCCACGTGGAACATTTTGCAGCTGGCGATTTTTATATTATTCAAATCTAAAAAATTTGAGGCCCTGATAGCTTCTTAATTGCTTGCTGAACTATTTCCCTTCATCTTATTTAACTCTTTGCTAAGGTAGTTTTTTAGCCCCTTGAGAGTAGTTTAGTTACTTGACCCATGCCTTGATTGAGGATATCCAGCTCACAAACAAACGCTTATGAAAAATTTTTATGGGGCTTTTTGTCAATGGGAAAAGTAGGGGAGGAGGACTTTCAAGGGGTTGTTCCGATCAGTCGGCGGATAAAAGTTGTAGTGTACCAGCTAGTCCATTGAGAGAATTCAAAGAGAGGGTTTATGCAGTTTGCTTCGCCTGATAAAACTTATCCGTTAAACAAAATAGGCAAGGGGGCTATCACAGTAAAATAGATAGAGTTCTCGAAGCTGAAGGAAGAGGGGAGTGCTCGGCATTATGGTTACGACTCAGCGCGTGTCCTCAACTATTTTTGGGCAAAAAAAAAGGAGCGCTCCTGGAAGCGACTCCTTAAATATTATTCTGCTAATGTAAATGGCATAAGAGCCATGATACGAGCACGTTTGATAGATACAGTTAACGTTCTTTGGTGTTTAGCGCATGTACCTGTTACACGACGAGGTAAAATTTTACCTTTTTCAGATATATAACGTTTCAATAAGTCAGTTTCTTTGTAATCTACATGATCAATGTGGTTAGCACAGAAGTAACAAACTTTTTTACGTTTGCGTCCGCCTCTGCTGTTACGTTGAAATGCCATGTCAATTCCTCCTTTTCCTAAACTAACCATTCTGTCCTAAGACTAGAATGGCAAATCATCGTCTGAAATGTCAATTGATTCTCCATTTGATGAAAACGGATCAGCAGTTGAGTTAAAATCAGAAAAACCGTTTTGTTTCGGAGAAGAGTATTGATTATTATACTGTCCTTGGTTTTGGTTAGATTCAAAAGATCTGCTGGACCCGAAGTTTGCACTCGGAGCTGCTTGATTTGAAGAACCTGCGCCAGTCTCTCTCGGTCTTTGCTCGGTAGTTGTTTTGGATTCCAACAATGTGAAATTATCTGCAACAATTTCAGTCACGTATACGCGCTGTCCTTGTTGATTTTCATAATTTCTTGTTTGGATTCTGCCAGTGATACCGACTAAAGAGCCTTTACGAGTGAAATTCGCAAAATTCTCTGCCGATTTTCTCCAGATGACACAATTGATGAAGTCAGCTTCTCTTTCTCCCGCTTGGTTCGTAAACTGTCTGTTTACCGCAAGAGAGAAAGTTCCGACTGCTGTGCCGCTGGATGTGTAGCGTAAATCAACATCTTTTGTAAGTCTGCCGACTAAGACAACATTATTAATCATTCATCTTACTCCTTTCAAAATGTTTCACGTGGAACACTTTACTTTGCTTCTTCTTTAACAACGATGTGGCGAATGATATCGCTATTGATCTTTGCTAGACGGTCGAATTCGTCGATTGCTTTAGCATCTGAAGCAGAAATTTTCACGATATGGTAGATACCTTCACGAAAATCTTTGATTTCATAAGCTAAACGGCGTTTCGCCCAGTCTTTTGATTCAATAACTTCAGCGCCATTATCTGTTAAAATAGCATCGAAACGTGCGATCAATTCTGCTTTAGCTTCTTCTTCGATGTTAGGACGGATAATGTAGTTGATTTCGTAATTGCTCATTTGACTGTCACCTCCTTGTGGACTTTGGCCCTTACTTTTGTAAGAGCAAGGAGAGTACCTTTTCAGGATTACTCACATCTAAAGATTGTACCATATTCCATTTTTGATGGCAAGCTTTTTTCACCGCAAATTCAGAGTAGGGAAGGCAGCAGGGAATTCATCAGATGAATCAAGGAAAAATCATCAACCCGGTGAGCAAGCAGATCGGCGGGTTGTTCCTTCTTCTCCGGCGAACGAAATCTTCACCAACATTGGCCAATCATTTTATTGGTTACCTCCGATAAGAACGGCTTTCTCGGAGGTACGATTGAGAATCTTCTCTGTCCTCCGATGAGCAGCCGCCACACCGGAACAACGGGCAGCTTCCAGCCTTATCTTCCAATTAGCGGATAGCATCTGAGTGACAGAATAAAGAACGGGGTTGGCTCCAAACTGAGCCAACCCCGTTCTTTATAAAAATTTCGCTGATGATGCTTTATTCTTTCGAATCTTCGTCATCCAACAATTCATCTGCGAAATCGCTCAATTTATCGGCCATATCGGATGTTTCTGTTGTATCTGGTGTATTTGCCTGCGTAGGTGCATCTGATGCTTCTGAGGCGTTATTTTCGCCCTCTGAACCCACTTCTTCATTCAGTGGCGCTGCAGCTTCGGCATCTTCTTCACGTTCAACTTTTGCCATTGTCGATACAATGGCTTCGCCGTCAAGTTTGATCAAGCGTACGCCCAGAGTGGCACGGCCTGTTTGGGAAATGGCATCAGCATGGAAACGGATCATGACGCCTTTATCCGTGATGATCATGATGTCTTCGTCGCCGGAGACGGTAGTCAAGCCTACCAATTTACCGTTTTTCTCAGTGATGTTGGCTGTCTTGACCCCTTTGCCGCCGCGTCCTTTGATGGCATATTCATCGGCTGCGGTACGTTTCCCGTAACCATTTTCCGTGATGATCAGAACTTCTGACTCGTGTTTCAGCACATCCATGCCGACCACATAGTCTTTTTCTCTCAGTTTCACGCCGCGGACACCGGTGGCAGTCCTGCCCATATCACGGACGTCCTTTTCTTCAAAGCTTACGGAATAGCCGAAGTGCGTTCCGATGATGATGTTCTGGTTGCCGTCGGTCAAGGATACTTTGATCAGCTCATCCCCATCCTTCAGGTTGATCGCGCGCAGACCGCTTTGGCGGATATTCTGGAATTCCGTAGCGGATGTCCGTTTGACGGTACCCATCCGTGTCGTGAAGAACAAATAATCTCCGTCTTTCGGGCCGCCTTTGACGTTGATGATGGCTTGGATTTTTTCGTTGGCATCCAAGTTCAGCAAATTGATGATCGGTAAACCTTTTGCTTGGCGTCCGTATTCAGGCACTTCATAGCCTTTGGTTTTGTATACTTTCCCTTGGTTCGAGAAGTACAGCAGCACGTCATGTGTTGATGCCGAAATCAGCGTTTCGATAAAATCATCATCATGGATGCCCATGCCTTGGACACCGCGTCCGCCGCGTTTTTGAGCCCTGAATTCGCTGTTAGGCAAACGTTTGATGTAGCCGTTGTGGGTCAATGTCAGGACGATGTCTTCCTCTTCGATCAAATCTTCATCCTCAAGGGACAACACTTCTCCGACCAACAGTTCGGTGCGGCGTTTGTCGCCGAATTTTTCCTGGATTTCAAGTAATTCTGAGTAGATAATGTCGAAGACGCGTTTCTCATTCGCCAAAATATCAGCCAAATCGGCGATCAGAGCCATCAGCGCATCATACTCCGCTTCGACTTTCTCTCTTTCCAAACCGGTCAAACGCACAAGACGCATATCCAAAATGGCTTGCGCTTGTTTATCGGAAAGGCCGTATTTGTCGATGAAAATCTGTTTTGCCGTATCCCCATTGGATGAGCCACGCAGAATCGCGACGATCTCATCGATGTGGTCCAAAGCGATCCGCAAACCAGCCAAGATGTGCGCACGGGCTTCGGCTTTACGCTTGTCGAACACAGTTCTTCTGCGGATGACTTCTTCCTGGTGCTCCAAGTAATGGACCAGAATCTGCTTCAATCCCAAAACTTTCGGGATGCCTTTCACGATCGCCAACATATTGAAGCCGAAAGAGGATTGCAGCGGCGTCAATTTATAGAGGTTGTTCAGAATGACGCTGGCGCTGACATCTTTGCGGACGTCGATGACGACGCGCATGCCGTCGCGGTCGGATTCATCCGCCAAGTCGGTGATGCCTTCGATCCGTTTGTCGCGGGCCAGCTCGGCGATCCGTTCGACCAATTTCGCTTTGTTGACCATGTACGGCAATTCCGAAATGACGATGCGTTCTTTACCGTTTTTCAGCATTTCGACTTCCACGCGTCCGCGGACGATGATGGAGCCTTTGCCTGTCTCATAGGCTTTCCGTATGCCTGATTTGCCCATGACGATACCGCCTGTAGGGAAATCGGGACCGGGAACAGCCTCCATCAATTCGGCAGTCGTCGCATCCGGATTGTTCATCAGGATATGCAGGGCGGAAATGATTTCCGTCAAATTGTGCGGCGGGATGTTTGTCGCCATCCCAACGGCGATACCGGAGGCCCCGTTCACCAACAGGTTAGGGAAGCGGGCCGGCAACACATCGGGTTCGCTTTCGGATCCGTCATAGTTATCATGGTAATCGACTGTATCTTTGTTGAGGTCACGCAGCATTTCCAAAGCGATTTTTGACATCCGCGCTTCGGTGTAACGCATCGCTGCCGCGCTGTCTCCATCGATGGAACCGAAGTTTCCGTGGCCATCGACCAACGGATACCGGTAACTGAAATCCTGGGACATGCGCACCATCGATTCATAGATGGCACTGTCACCGTGTGGATGGTACTTACCCATTACATCTCCGACGATACGTGCAGATTTTTTGTGTGCTTTATCGGGCGTAACACCCAATTCGCTCATGCCGTAAAGGATACGGCGATGGACCGGCTTGAGTCCGTCACGGACGTCAGGCAAAGCCCTGGCTACGATAACGCTCATGGCATATTCCAGGAATGACGTTTCCATTTCATGGCTTAATTCCCTTTGTTCCATGGCTTGATCATTTACTTTTTCAATTTCATCAGACATTTAATTTCCACCCCCCTTTTAGATATCCAAGTTCTTCACGTAAACCGCATTTTCTTCGATGAAGTTCCTTCTTGGTTCTACATGATCCCCCATCAGCATATTCAATGTTTCGTCGGCTTTGACGGCATCATCGACAGTCACTTGCAGGAAGTGACGGTTTTCTGGGTTCATGGTTGTATCCCACAATTGTTCCGCATCCATTTCTCCAAGCCCTTTATAGCGTTGGATGCTTGGTTTTGGCGAGTCAGGGATGGATGCCAAGTACGCTTCCAGTTCCTGATCAGTATCGAGATATTTCTCTTTTTTGCCTTGCTTCACTTGATATAAAGGCGGTTGTGCAATATACACATATCCAGCTTCAACCAAAGGACGCATATAGCGATAGAAAAGGGTCAACAGCAACGTACGGATGTGGGCGCCATCGACATCGGCATCGGTCATGATGACCAATTTATGATAGCGGGCTTTGGAAACATCGAAGTCTCCGCCGAAGCCGGTACCCATCGCCGTAAACAGCGAACGGATCTCTTCGTTGGCAAGGATCTTGTCGATCGATGCTTTTTCGACATTCAGGATCTTACCACGGATCGGCAGGATCGCCTGGAAGAAACGCGAGCGGCCTTGTTTTGCCGAACCGCCGGCTGAATCCCCTTCGACGATGAACAATTCGGATTCTGCTGGGTTTTTGCTTGAACAATCGGCTAATTTTCCGGGCAGATTGCTGATTTCCAATCCGCTCTTCTTGCGGGTCACTTCACGGGCTCTTTTGGCTGCCAAACGCGCACGCGCAGCCAGCATCCCTTTTTCGACAATCTGACGGGCCACTTGCGGGTTTTCCATCAGGAACTTGTCGAAGAAGGTTGAGAAAAGGCGATCTGTGATGGTACGCGCTTCTGAATTACCCAATTTCGTCTTCGTTTGTCCCTCAAATTGCGGATCAGGATGCTTGATGGAGAGAACAAGGGTCAGGCCTTCACGCACATCTTCTCCGGTCAGGTTCTCTTCATTTTCCTTGATGAGCTTATTGCGTTTTGCATAGTCATTGATGACACGCGTCAAGGCAGTCTTCGCACCGGATTCGTGGGTTCCTCCCTCGTAGGTATGGATATTGTTGGCGAAACTCAATAGGTTTGTATGGTAGCCATCCGTATACTGCATGGCCACTTCCACTTGGATATCATCCTGTTCGCCTTCGATGTAGATCGGTTCTTCGAAAAGGACTTTTTTATTGCGGTTCAGGAATTCGACGTAGCTCCTGATGCCGCCCTCGTAATAATAATCCTGTTCTACAGGTTCTTCTGAACGCTTATCCGTGATGGAAATATTCAATCCCTTGTTCAGGAAAGCCAATTCTCTTACACGCACAGCCAGTTTTTCAAACTCAAAAACGGTTGTTTCCTTAAAGATTTCCGGATCGGGCAAGAAATTCACGGTCGTCCCGTGTTTGTCCGTTTCGCCTGTCACCGTCAATTCGGAAGTGATGTCCCCGCGCTCGAATGTCTGCGTATAGATTTTGCCGTCTTTATGCACACTGACAGACAGTGTGGAGGAGAGGGCGTTTACGACGGAAGCTCCGACACCGTGCAGACCTCCAGAAACTTTGTAGCCTCCGCCGCCGAATTTACCGCCTGCGTGCAGAACAGTGAAGACCGTTTCTACAGCTGGACGACCAGTATTGGCTTGGATATCGACAGGGATGCCGCGGCCATTGTCGGTTACGGTGATGCTGTTGTTCTCTTCGATTGCGATCTCTATCTTTGTCGCAAAACCGGCCAGGGCTTCATCGATTGAGTTGTCTACGATTTCCCATACCAAGTGGTGCAGACCAGCGCCGCTTGTGGAACCGATGTACATGCCGGGGCGTTTGCGGACTGCTTCCAGTCCTTCCAGAACCTGGATCTGACTGGCATCATATTCTTTTGCTCGTTCAGCTTTGTTCTTTTCGTTTTCTACCATTCTGTTACACACCTTCCATTTCTACTTCACCGTTTTTTATATGGTAGATAGTCGGTTCGTCTATCTTATTCTTTTTTATGCCATCCAAACTGGTTGTCGTCAAAAAGGTCTGGACCTTCTTTTCGATCGCTTTCAGCAGATGGGTCTGGCGTTCATCATCCAATTCCGACAGGACATCATCCAGCAACAGGATCGGATACTCCCCCAGGACCTCATTCATGCATTCGATTTCCGCCAATTTAAGACTGAGGACAGTCGTTCTTTGCTGCCCTTGCGAGCCGTAATTTTGGACATTACGCCCGTTCACCTGAAAAACCAGGTCATCACGGTGGGGACCGAAAAGGGTGACTGCCTGATCTCTTTCCCGGCTTTTGCCTTGCCGGAACGCCTCCATCAATTTCAGGAAAATGGTGTCTTTATCCATCTCATCAGACAATTCGATGTTGGACTTATAGGCGATCGTCAGTTCTTCCCGCTCCAAAGAAATCTCTTTGTGCAGCGGTTGGGCCCAGTCTTCCAATTTTTTGATGAACTGCAGACGGTAGACCAACAGATCGGCACCCAAAATGGCCAATTGTTCAGTCAACACGTCCAAATAGACTTCATCCTTGGCTTTGCCGGTCACCAACTGCTTCAGATAAAGATTCCGTTGCTTCAGTATCCGCTGGTATTGCACAAGATCATGCAGATAGACCGGATTCATCTGGCCCAATTCCATATCGAGAAACTTTCTCCGGTTGGCGGGTGCGCCCTTGACCAGATTCAGGTCTTCCGGGGCAAACAGCACGACATTCAGCTGGCCGATGTATTGGCTGAGTTTTTTTTGTTCCAGGTGATTGACCTTCGCGATTTTCCCTTTTTTCGAAAAAATGATTTCCAAAGGGAAAGCAGAAACCCTTTTTTGGACTTTGCCGCTTATCTTGGCCGAATCTTCCTGCCAACGGATCATTTCTTTTTCGTTTGATGTGCGCGGACTCCGGGCCAAAGCCAATGCATAGATTGCCTCCATGAGATTGGTTTTGCCTTGCGCATTCTCACCCAAAAACACATTGATGCCATCTGAAAAGGACACGGAAAGAGACGGATAATTCCGAAAATTCTGCAGCGTCAATTCCTTCAGGATCATGCTTCGGACTCACGATTGTCTTGCTCAGCCTCATCTTTATCCGATTTTGTTGACTGGATGAAGTACGTTCCTTCACCAGGGATGTCGATCATCGTACCGGGGAATAATTTGCGGCCTCTGCGGTCCTCTTTTTCGTTGTCCACGTACACCACATATTCCGAAAGGAACCATTTGGCCATCCCACCGCTGGAAATCAGATTGACGTGTTTCAGGAGTTGGCCCAGAGTAATGAACTCTGCATCTATATTCACAATATTTTTCAAGAAATTCACCTATTTTCCAATAAAATAAGCGTGGAAAACAAAATCCACGCAACAACGCTCATTAATAGGTTTATTATACTATTTTTTTTGCTCGATTTCAAATTTTCGCGAAAAAAAAGGGCCTTATTTCAATTTTATCAAAAAACAATACAAATTAGCTGGAGACTAACGAAATCGTCCATAGGCTTATAAATTAAAAATTCGCGTTTTTTTGTTATTTCATTTTCAGAAGGATAAAGGAAGTGGATACAGACTTTCTTCCTATGGAAAAAAACGGCAGGTCGAAAATTTTTCATTTTCTACAGTAAATTGTGATTAGCGACCGTAAAGCGCAAACTGCAGGCGGAACTCCGGCGAAGCCTTGGTCATCCGGAGTGGCGTCTGCGTTTTTGACTGCCAACTCCGGTGAGGATGGCTTCGTCGGAGTTGCTTACAAGCGTTACCGGTGTCCTCCGGTAAACGGATGCCTTACCGGAGTTGCGGTTTGGTTCAATCCGTTCTGCTCCGGCGGACGAACTTGCGCGCAGAAACCTGGAAAGTCAAAAAGGAGGAGCTGTCCTTTTTCGGGACAGCTCCTCCTTTTCAACTTTTGCTGTTCGGATCAATAAGTTCTTACAGGTGTGATCAATTGGATGAATGAATTATCGTTGTCGTCTTCACGATCTGCCGGCACGACCGTAAATGGCCGTACAGCCGAAGTGAAATTGACTTGGACATCCTGCTGGCCGAATGTGCGCAGCGCATCCTTCATGTAATCAGGATTGAAGGATATGATCAGCGGATCGCCACTGGCTGACTGATAGGCTAAAGATTCTTCCACATTGCCGACTTCAGGGGAGTTTCCTGATAATTCGACTTTGTTTGAGTCGATCGACAATTTGACGACGTTGTTCTTGCCTTCATGCGAAAGCAGTGAGGCACGGTCGGTAGCCTGCAGCAGGTCGTAGGCATTCAGGACGATCTGCGTGCTGGAGCTGGCCGGAATCAGGCGGTTTGTATCGGGATAGTAGCCTTCCAGCAAGCGCGAGTAGAAATAGACATTTTCGGCTTTGAAAAGGACTTGGTTCTCCGTGATCATCATTTCGATGGTTGGTTGGCTCTCAACAATCCGTGAAAGCTCGACCAAGCTTTTTCCAGGAATGATGACGTTGTAGGTTTTTTCCAGCTGTGACTCCGGAGCGGCGATCGAGATGATGCGCTGGCTCAATCGATGGCTATCGGTAGCGACAGCCGTCAATTTTCCTTCCTTGATGGTCATGTTCACCCCCGTCAAAATCGGACGGCTTTCCTGTGTAGATGTTGCGATGACAGTATGCTGGATCACTTGCTTGAATAGAGCGGTAGGCAAAGTGATGACCTCATTCGAATCGATTACCGGAAAATTCGGATAATTATTGACATCGATTCCGTTGATAGTGAAAGAAGCTTTTGCAGAAGTGATGTTTGTCTGGAAGTGATCTTTGACTTCAATCGTGATTTTTTCATCAGCCAGTTTTTTTACGATTTCACTGAAGAAACGAGCCGGCAAAACAATGCCGCCGTGTGTATGGATTTCGATCTGATTATTTTCTTCCGACACAGGGATCAGCGTTTCGATGGAAATATCCGAGTCGCTTCCGCTCAGTACGATCCCACTTTCATCAGCACTGATTTTGACACCTGTCAAAATAGGAATCGTCGTTCTGCTGGAAATAGCTCTCTGTACGTCAGATAAGTGTTTGATCAAAACCTGACGATTAATGGAAAATTTCATAATAAGGGACCTCCGATGGTAATTAATATAAATTAAATAATATTAGTAATAGTAGTAGGGCCTGTTCATACTGTGGATAAGTGAAAGAAGGCGATAAAAACAATCGTTTTCCACTTGTGGATAACGTGTTCGTAAATGCCGCCTTCTTTATCGGGTTATCCACAATGCACGAGCGGATCATTTTTTCAGACTGTTTTGGATCGTCTCGATTTCGCGTTGCAGAACTGGGTCTTTTTTTACGGAAAGGGCAATCTTGTCATGGGCGTGAATGACGGTCGTGTGATCCTTGCCGCCGAATTCGGAACCGATTTTCGGCAGGGAATTGTCCGTCATCACTCGGGAAAGATACATGGCAATCTGTCTGGGCACTACGATCCCTTTGGTGCGCTTCTTGCCTTTCAATTCCTCGACTGTCACATGGTAATATTTTCCTACCGCTTGCTGGATGGCATAGATGGATAAGGCCTTTGGTTTCTCCGAAGGCATGATGCTCTTCAGGGCGTCCGCTGCAAGACTGGTGGTGATATCGGTCCCTTGTATCGCTGAATAGGCTTGAACCCGGACGAGGGCGCCTTCCAGTTCCCTGATGTTGGAATCTATCTGTCCAGCGATGTAGCTGAGGGTGTCATCCGGGATCTCGAGGCGCTCGCTGTTGGCTTTTTTGCGCAGAATGGCGATGCGCGTCTCCAGATCGGGCGGCGTGATATCAACCGATAAACCCCAAGCAAAACGGGAGACAAGCCGTTCCTGCAGTTTCGGGATTTCGTTCGGCAAACGATCGCTCGTCAGGACAATCTGTTTGCGTTCATCGTAAAGCGCATTGAAAGTATGGAAGAATTCTTCCTGCGTTCCTTCTTTGTCGGCAAAAAACTGGATATCATCGACCATCAACAAGTCGACGCTGCGGTATTCATTGCGGAATTGCTCTTGCGTCCGATTTTGGATGGAATTGATGAAATCATTAGCGAATGTTTCGCTGCTGACGTATTTTACTTTGGCAGTCGGCCGCAGTTGCAGCATTTGATGGCCGATGGCGTGCATCAAATGGGTCTTGCCTAAACCTACGCCTCCATAAAAGAAGAGCGGGTTGTAGATTGTACCTGGTTCCTCTGCAACGACGAGGGCAGCCGCATGAGCCATCTGGTTGCCTTTTCCGATAACAAAGGTGTCAAAGGTATACTTGCTGTTCAGTTGGGCATCCTTGAAGAGACGGTTGTTGTTGGTGCGTTTGATGGTCGGTTTTGCAATATCAGGCATTTCTTCATTCTTGATCATAAAAATGGGAGTCAGTTCTTTGCCGCTGAATTCGTAGATGCCTTCGACAATTCTGCTCATCAAGTTATTTTGCCAATAATCTTTATGTAAAGAAGAAGGAACTTCGATGATGATATTCGTATCAGTCAGCCGGACCGGGACTGCGCTGTCTATCCAAGTATCGTAGCTGACTTTTGACAGGGATTCTTGAAATTTTTCTTGCAGATAACGCCATAATGAATAGATGTCATCCAAATGGGACACCTCCTTTTAGTGAGTCCTTTTCATTTTAGCATTATATCAAAAAGTTTTCCACAACTCTTTTTGTCTGTGAATAAAACAATTAACCGGTGCATAAATAGTTTTCCACAGGTTGGTGGAGGGTGTGGAAAAACTTTGTTCAGGAAGCACTTGTCCACGGTTCGTTGTGGAATCCATGTTTTGTAAAATACTGATTGTTACTGGTTTTGATACACTTTTCCACAGGTTACCGTGATGATATTTCGAAAGAAATGCACACACTGTAAGAATGTGGATAAATCGGGTTGAAGGTGTGCGCAATCGAAGTGGCTGCAAGAGTTATCCCAGAGAAGTGTGTATGAAAAAAAAGGTTGTGGATAATTATATTTCGGTGAAAATCAAATTTTTTTCAAGAAAGGTGTTTTATCTTTCGCTGTTTTGTGCTATTATATCTCAGTGAGTTCAATAAAAATGAACCAATTTTACTTGACAGGTCACATTCTGTCTCTTTATAATGTATTGGACTGTCTAAACAGTGAAATATAACCTATTTGAAAGATAGTTTATCAGGAGGTGTAAAGATCAATGAAAAGAACATACCAACCTAAAAAACGTCACCGTCAATCCGTTCATGGTTTCCGCAAACGTATGAGCACAAAAAACGGCCGTAGAGTATTAGCAAGAAGACGCGCTAAAGGCAGAAAAGTTATCTCTGCATAGATCACTGACCGTTTCAGTGGTCTTTTTTTTTAAGTATTTCAAAAACGCAAAAATGTCTTTCTTAAATGGAGAGTATGACAAAGGTGACCCACAAATCCGAAGCAGCAAAGCATCGGGAGTGGGTACACATTTGTGCTGATAACGGAGAGAGAAATTTTTCTGTTTTTCTCCATTTGGGGGAGATTTTTTTTTGCAGGTTATGATTGCAGATTTGAGGGAAAAACATGAGGAAATCTTTTCGTGTTAAAAAGGAAAAAGAATTTCAGAAAGTATTTCATGATGGTGTATCCAAAGCGAATCGCCAATTCGTGATCTATGTGCTCGACAAAAAGGAGCAGCCGCATTTTCGGGTCGGCTTGTCCGTCGGCAAAAAAATCGGCAATGCTGTGGTGCGGAACGCCGTCAAAAGAAAAATCCGCCAGGCACTAACGGAATTGAAGGCAGATTTGGTTCAGGACGTCGACTTTATCGTGATCGCGCGCAAACCGGTCGCTGAAATGTCGGCTGCAGAGGTCAAAAGAAGTCTGCTTCATGTCCTGAAGCTTTCGAATCTTTTACAAAAAAAATAAACTATATTATTCCTATTAAGGAGGAGTTCTCTTGTCAAAGCGTAAGCGATTACTTTTTACACTCAGCTTATTTGCTGTTATGATGGTTTTATCAGCGTGCGGAACGGAACCAATCACTTCGGAAAGCACCGGTTTTTGGGATCGGTATGTGGTTCTTAATTTCTCCAACATGATCGTATGGTTGTCCGATCTGTTTTTCAGTAATTATGGTTTAGGAATCATTGCCTTCACGATCATCATCCGGGTGATCCTGTTGCCGCTTAATCATTTCCAGACGAAGAGTACGAAAAAAATGTCGGCGGTTCAACCGCAGATAAAAAAGCTGCAGGAAAAATATGCCTCTAAGGACCGGGAAACGCAGGAAAAACTGCAAAAAGAAGTGTCCAAACTGTATGCGGATAACGATGTGAATCCTTACATGGGCTGTTTGCCTGTCTTGGTTCAGATGCCCGTACTGATGGCTCTGTATCAAGCAATCAGCAGAACTGAGATTCTGAAGAGCGGCAGCTTCCTTTGGATGAACTTGGGAGAACGCGATCCTTTCTTCATTTTGCCGGTAGTGGCCGCAATCCTGACGTACGCCACAAGCAAGCTGACGATGATGTCACAGACGGAAGCGAATTCCGCAACAAAATCGATGACGTACACGATGCCGATCATGATTTTGCTGATGGGTATCAACTTCCCGAGCGCCTTGTCATTGTACTGGGTAGCGAGCAATGCCTTCTCGGTCGGCCAGACGCTGTTGCTGAACAACCCGTACCAGGCTATCCGTGAGCGCGAAGAAGCGGAAGCACAGGCAAAAGCACGCGAAAAAGCATTGAAGAAAGCCCAAAATCCTAAAAAGAAAAAGAAAAACTAGTTAGACTTTGAAGTAGGAAAGGATGACATTCTATTATGGATAAAGTAATTGCGAAAGATACGACCGTTGATAAAGCGATCCGCAAAGGTCTGGATTTGTTGGGTGTCGATAGCCATGAAGCCGATATCGTCGTAATCTCTGAAGGCAAAAAAGGGATTTTTGGATTCGGACAAAAAGAGGCAGTTGTGGAAATCACACTCAAAGAAATCAGGGACTTCGACGAACCAAGCGATATCCAATTAGCTGAAATTGAGGAAACAGTCGAAGATATCGTAGAAGATCTTGAAGAGGATTATCCGGAAACTGCGGAAAAAATATTGGTGGATCAACCTGAAATCGATCGGGTCATCTCTTCGGATGAGTCTGATGAAGCGGAAGATTTTCCGGAAGATTATGATGAAGAATCCGGCCGCGATGAAGCGATTGCGGCAGTTACTGCTTATCTTACTTCTGTAGCTGAAACCTACGGTGCTCCCGCAATCGTATCGGTTGAAGAGAAGAGCAACATGCTGATTTTCCAGATGGAAAGTGAAAAGGCAGGGTTATTGATCGGCAAATACGGGAAAATCGTCAATGCTTTACAGATTTTGGCGCAAGCTTTGGTGCAACGCTATGTGCGTCGTCGCCTGTCTGTAATCGTGAATGTCGGTGACTACCGCGAGCGCAGGGCTGCCGTTTTGGAAAGCATTGCAGACCGCACTGCGGAACGCGTCCTCAAAACGAGACAGCCCGTGTTCCTTGAGCCGCTGCCTGCTTTCGAAAGAAAACAGATCCATGCGCGCTTGAGCCAGAACAAACGCATCAAAACCCATTCTGAAGGCAAAGAGCCACATCGTTATTTGGTTGTTGAGTTAGCGTAATAATGGTACATTCAAGAACCTTCACCAGGAACCAGCTTGATTCCCGGTGAAGGTTTTTTTGTGGGCTGGCTGCCTGGTATTCAGAAGCGGTCGCAAATTCTACAAAGATGGACTAAAATAAAGAGGATACAAGCGAAAAAGAGGGGGAACGTAGTATGGAAGAGTTCAAAGCTTTATGGGCTGAAAATACAGGCGAAAAAGTGGAAACGACGGTCAGAACATTCAACAAAAAGGATTTGCCTGATGGGGAAGTGATGATTGAAGTGTACTATTCGAGCGTCAACTATAAGGACGGGCTTGCCGGAACCAATCCAAAAAGCGGGGTCATCCGCAACTATCCTATTATTTTGGGGATCGATTTGAGCGGCGTGGTCGTGGAATCGCGCGATCCGGCTTTCCGCGTAGGGGACAAGGTAATCGTGACTGGCTACGGCCTAGGAGTGAATCACTTCGGCGGATTCAGCCAATATGCCCGGGTCCCTGCAGCCTGGGTCGTTCCGTTGCCTGAAGGGTTGAGTTTAAGGGAAGCAATGATTTTCGGGACGGCCGGCTACACAGCGGCGGAATCAGTGGATGCCTTGGAGAAGCAAGGCATCCAGCCGCAAACGGGGAGTGTTTTGGTGACAGGGGCTTCCGGCGGTGTCGGCGGCATGGCGATCGCGATGCTGGAGCGCCTAGGTTATACGGTCGAAGCTGTATCCCGCAAAAAAGCGGACTGCATGGATTACCTCAAGGGACTCGGTGCTGAAGCGGTTCTCCATCCTGATGAAGTGGCGCTGGAGAAGAAGCGGCCATTGGCACAGCAACGTTGGGCGGCGATCGTCGATCCGGTCGGTGGTCCGATGCTGCCGGACTTGCTGGCGCAGCTGCATTACGGCGGCTGCTTGGCTTTGAGCGGAAATGCCGGCGGAATCGCATTCGACGCGACAGTGCTGCCATTCATCCTGAGGGGCATCAAACTTGTGGGGATCGATTCAGTGAACCATCCTTACGCTGAGCGCATCAAGCTTTGGGGGCGGATGGCAAGCGATCTGAAGCCGGAAAATCTTGATTGGCTGGTCGAACAGGAAATCACGCTGGAAGATTTGCCAGCGGCTTTCGGGAAAATCATGGATGGAAAGATGCAGGGTCGTACGTTGGTGAAAGTGAAACAAGAGATATAATCGGATTGTACAATCAAAAGCAACGGCAAGGAACCGATCATTCGATCCTTTTGCCGTTTTTTTTTAGTGGGATTGTCCAGCTTGATAACGGTTAATGAAACAGCAAAAACCATGGATTTGTCTATACAAGGGCAAGAACAGTGGGTGGAAAACGTTTGCATTATTTATCCATTCACGGTAAGATAGTAATGTAAGGAATATGTCTATACAAGTTTAGGAGGAGAAAAAATGGTAGATTTCAACAAAGATGCAAAAGACCTGCTGGAATATATTGGTGGCCCCGATAATATTTCCGCTGTCAGTCACTGTGCCACTCGGATGCGTTTCGTTTTGAATGATCCAGCTGCAGCCAATATCAAAAAAATCGAAGACATACCCGCAGTCAAAGGAACATTCACCCAAGCAGGACAATTTCAAGTCATTATAGGGAATGAAGTGCCACAATTTTATAACGAGTTTGCGAAAGTATCCGGCAAAGAGGGCGTCTCGAAGGATGAGGCAAAAGCGGCAGCCAAGCAGAATCAGAATGTTGTCCAGCGTGCCATGGCTGTGCTGGCGGAAATCTTTACTCCGCTGATTCCTGCTATCGTAGTAGGGGGTCTTATCCTTGGTTTCCGCAATGTACTGGAAGGGATCAATTTCGCCAACGGCACAATCGTTTCCAATTCGCAGTTCTGGGCAGGCGTCAATGAGTTTCTTTGGCTGATCGGTGAAGCGATTTTCCACTTCTTACCGGTAGGCATCACTTGGAGCATCACGAAAAAGATGGGTACCACGCAAATTCTGGGTATCGTTCTTGGGATCACATTAGTATCACCGCAATTATTGAATGCTTATGGTGTCGCTGGCGCCGAACAGATTCCATTCTGGGATTTCGGTTCCTTCACGATCAATAAAATCGGTTATCAAGCGCAAGTCATTCCGGCCATGTTGGCTGGGTTTGTGCTGGTCTACTTGGAGATTTGGCTGCGTAAATGGATTCCGCAGTATATTTCGATGATTTTCGTACCGCTGTTGGCTTTGGTGCCCACGGTCATCATCGCGCACACTGTGCTGGGTCCAATCGGTTGGACGATCGGGCAATGGGTTTCTGAAATCGTCTATGCCGGATTGACTGGTAACTTCAGATGGTTGTTCGGTCTGTTCTTCGGCGCTCTCTATTCGCCGCTCGTCATCACAGGTCTTCACCATATGTCCAATGCCATCGACTTGCAGCTCATCGCTGATTTCGGTGGAACGAACCTGTGGCCGATGATCGCTCTTTCGAACATCGCACAAGGATCGGCAGTAATGGCAATCATCTTCCTGCACAGAGGCAATGAGAAAGAGGAACAGGTATCCATCCCGGCTGCCATTTCCTGCTACTTGGGCGTAACCGAACCGGCCATGTTCGGGATCAACATCAAATATATCTATCCATTCATTGCGGCCATGATCGGCTCAGGTATCGCCGGCTTGGTGGCTACTACTTTCAACGTTATGGCGAACAGCATCGGTGTCGGCGGAATCCCAGGTTTCTTGAGTATCCAGACTGATTCTATGGCGATGTTCTTGGTATGTATGGCCATCGCCATCGTCGTTCCGGTCCTGTTGACGATTTTGTTTGAAAAGAAACAACTTTTCGTCCCTAAAGGCGAAGTCGAAGATGCACCGGTTATCCAAACAAAAAAATAAAAGTGAATTACTGGAGGCAAAAAGCTGTTGGTGAAGCTTTTTGCCTTCATTCATAGTTAGAAGACAGGGGGATTTACAATGAAAGACTTTCAAAAAAAAGTGATTTATCAGCTTTATCCAAAATCATTCAAGGATTCCGATGGCAACGGTATCGGTGATCTCCAAGGGATCATCAGCAAAGTGCCCTATTTGGCGGAGTTGGGCATCGATATGATCTGGATGAATCCGATCTTCGTATCCCCGCAGATGGACAATGGATATGACATCACTGATTATTATGCCATCGATCCTGTTTTCGGCACGATGGCGGATTTTGAAGAACTCATCGGGAAGCTGAAGCAGCACGGCATCGAAATCATGTTCGACATGGTGTTCAACCATACATCAACGACGCATGAATGGTTCCGGAAAGCCTTGGCGGGAGACAAAGAGTACCAGGATTACTACATCATCCGCGATCCGAAAGAAGACGGCAGCCTGCCGACCAACTGGGATTCTAAATTCGGTGGAGAAGCTTGGGCGCCGTTCGGGGACACCGGCAAATACTATCTGCACCTGTTTGACGTCACGCAGGCGGACCTCAATTGGCGGAACCCGAAAGTGCGCGAGGAACTGCAGAAAGTCGTCAATTTTTGGCTGGAGAAGGGCATCAAAGGCTTCCGTTTCGATGTATTGAACCTGATCGGCAAGGATGTTACATTGGTCGACAGTGAAGGCAGCAATGAAAAGAGCCTCTACACCGATCGACCGATTGTCCATGATTACATCCATGAGCTGAATCAAGCCTCTTTCGGTACGCTGGAGGACATCATCACGGTCGGCGAGATGTCTTCGACCACCGTCGAAAATGGGATCCTCTATTCGAATCCGGAAAGGAATGAATTGTCGATGATCTTCAGCTTCCACCATCTGAAGGTGGATTACAAAGATGGTGAAAAGTGGACGGATCATCCGTTCGATTTTCTTGATCTGAAACGGATCCTGAACGAATGGCAGGCCGGCATGTCGGATGGGCAGGGCTGGAATGCATTGTTCTGGAACAATCATGATCAGCCGCGCGCCAATAGCCGCTTCGGTGATCCGGAGCGGTATCCTTTCGAGACGTCTTCGATGCTGGCGCAAACAATCCATCTGTTGCGGGGCACGCCGTACATCTATCAGGGCGAGGAAATCGGCATGACCAATCCGGATTACGACGATATCAGCGTTTATCGGGATATCGAATCGCACAATGCCTACCGTGATTTGAAACTGGCTGGTTTGACGCACCAGGAGGCTATGCACATCATCAAACAGAAATCCCGCGACAACAGCCGGACGCCTATGCAATGGGACAACAGCAAGCACGCAGGCTTTACGACCGGCGAGCCTTGGTTGCAGGTGGCGGGCAACTATCCGGAAGTGAACGTCGAAAAGGAGCTCGCGGAAGGCAAAATTTTCCGTTACTATCAGGAGTTGATCCGCATCCGCAAAGAGTATCCGGTCATTTCGGACGGTTCCTATGAGGGGATTCTCCTGGACGATCCCGAGGTATTTGCTTACATCCGGGAGAATGATGAGGAAAAAGTGTTGGTTCTGAACCATTTCTATGCCGGCGATTACACAATCAGCCTTCCGGAAGAATGGGCAAATCGGGATACAGCTGTTCTGATAGGCAACTATGAGCCAAGATCGCTGGCTCCATCCTTCACGCTGAAACCATACGAAACTATCGCCTTCAGGATAACCAAATAAGCACAAAAGAAATGGTCGTCTCATTAGAGAGGGCCATTTCTTTTGTGCTACAGTAGGAAAGTATAAAATTTTTCGAATTGAAAAGTGCTTCACCGTAGGTGTTTCACAGGTTTCCAAAATATTTCATGCGATCAAATTTGATGGCCAGCTTCTCCGGTAAGACGCTTGCTTACAGGAGAACAGCGGTAACTGTCGATGTGAACTCCGACGAAGCGGGGCTTATAGGATCTGGCAAGAAAAATGTCGGCCAGAATCCGGCGAGCCACCCTTTCACCGGAGCAGAACGGTGAACGAAGGCGATGAAGGATGATTACACAGAAAGTTACCGGATAACGCCAAAAAGCCGCCTCAAAAATGAGACGGCCCGGTATTTTTGTTGTTTGGCAATCGTATCGGCAATTCACAGTTGCTCAGGACAGGGTGCGTTTTTCGCCGTCAAGATCGATGATCGGCTGGATGTCCTGCACATATTCAAGAGTTCCCATGTAGCTGCCGTCGTCATCCCTAACGGCGCGGTAGGTGACGAGGATGAATTTGCCCATCGCACGGAACCACATCGATTCGCTTTCTTTAGCACCGGATTTCAGGTGAGCGAGCAGTTTCGTGACAATCGGCAGGCTCTTTGGTGGGTGGCAGTTCAGCACATCGCGGCCGATTGCGCTGCTGGTGCGCTTGAAGAATTTTTCTTCGCCATTGTCATTGTAGTAGCGCACGATGTTGTCGGCATCGACAAAAGTCAATTCCAGAGGGATGTTGTTCAGCATCTTTTCCAACTGGTGCGGTGTCAGATGCCCGGTTTCGAAGTTTATGTAAGAAGTGTTCTCACCTTTCTCAGCTTCAATTGTTTCACGTGAAACAATTGGAAGGGAACGCTCCGGTATCCATTTTGACTCCGGTTTGACGATGCAATAGCCGATTTCTTCGGATTCTTTGGCAATCTGCAGCCAATGATCCTCATTGAAGATGTCGATGATCATCGGCAGGAGGATGTCCTCTTCTTTCGTGATCATTTCCGTCATTTCATATTTCAGATCGGAGAAGACTTTCGGGATCTCGTCGAAGGCGTCGTTTTGCAGCAGGCTCTTGAACTCCTTATACATGGCGCGGATATCGTCATCGACACCCCACATGACTTTCGGCGGGGCTGTGATACCTTTATTCTCCATGATCGGGAAGATGGCGTATTCTTTACGAGCATAGTGTTTGTCAAATTCGCCGAGCAGAGCCAATTGTTTCTGGAGGCCATCCTTCAGGCTGGGCTCTTTTGTTTCCAAGTAGACGTCCAATAGCTTGCTGAGCTTTTCCAGTGTGTTTTCGATGGCCAAATTTTCCAGTTTCATGACTTGGATCGGATGCCCGGCATTCTGTTGTTCTGCTGAAGTGGTGTAGACCGCTTCGATGGATCCGCCGAAGAGTGAGGCGTGTACGTTGCAGAGTCGTTGGATGTCTTCCGCATCGATTCCTTTGCCCATCAAACCTTGCTCCATGACGGAAATTTCGTAGGCGCTGACGCCTGTGAAATGTTTCTTGAAGTCGGCTTGTACCGCGTCCCAGTCCTCTCCTCTATGCAAGCGCAGGATAAGGCTTTGCAGAATGTCTTGGCGTTCCTGAAATTCTGTTGAACCCATACGGGCAATCCCGCCGGATGGTGCTGCGGATGCTGTTGCTTCGTTTGGAGCAACAGCTGCTGACGATGCCAATTCCTTCACGCTGAATCCATTTTTTGCCAATGCTTCGACGAATGCTTCTTCAGGGACTTCGTTGCGCTTGAGCGCTTTCCCGATTGCCATGATCCGGCCGGCAGTGTTCAGCATCTTGTCGCTTCGCAACGGTTCGAAGCCCAGACTGATGATGACTTCCCTGATTTCCGGATACTGCTTCACCAGATTATAGACGGTATCGTTCAAACTGATTTCCTTCATAAAGATGATCTCCTCTATGGTAAATTTGTGAAATGTTTCCTTTAGTTTTCGTACTGGCTTTATTATACTTGAACGAAGCTGTCCTGTGCCACAGCATTCGTGGATTGCAGCGATAGTTAGGGTAATGCCTTAGAAAGCGGTTGTGCTATAATGAAGACAACTAAGACAGAAGGTGGGAATATATATGAGAAAGAAAGTTTCGAACCTGATGGTAGCTTTGCTCGTGCCCCTATTGGCTTCCTGCAGTCTCTTTGGAGGATCTGATTCCTCATCCGATTCTTCGGCTGTCAGCAGCGTGTCCTCTTCCGAATCCAGTTCATCAGATAGTGGCTCGGCTTCCTCGTCATCTTCCGAACCCGTAGACACAGCGACAATCGAGGCTTATTATCCGTTCAGCGCATCCGTATTCACTAAATATTTGGGCGAAGGGAATGAGTATGCTTCCTTCACGGTTTATCCGCAATACATCGAAGGCAACCGTATGCAGATCACTTCCAACAACGGAGGCACCCAGATTGTGACGGTATTGGAACTGGCTGATGGGGAACTCAAGGAAGTATTCACGCGTCCGGAAACTTACTTCAGGGAAAACATGCTGGAAAAAACAGCAAGCGGCGATGCGGCCAACCAGTTGGATATTCTGTTGAAGGAGCCTTTGGAAGTCGGTAACAGTTGGGTGAACGCGAGCGGCATCCCTTCCGAAATCACGAATCTGACGGCGCCAATTGAAACACCAATGGGGAATTTCGAAGCGCTGGAAGTGACGACGACGTATGAAGCCTCCACCACCAAGGACTACTACGTAGAGGGAATGGGCTTGGTGAAACGAGTCACGGATCTTGGGGATGACATGGTTGTCTCTTCCAGTCTGGAAGCCCGCGACGAGAACGTTCCGGAAACGCAACAGTTGCGCGTCTTTTACCCCGACAGCGAGCTGATGGGGTTGGATGCAACAAGTATCTCATTATCCTATGCGACCAATGAGGTCACCCGCACCATTCTGGCGGAAGCGCTGAAGAACGTACCGGAGGCGCCAGGGGGTAGTCTGATCGGACCGAACGTTTCCATCAACAGCTTATCCTTGAGTGATGACGGGCGTGTCTATGTGGACTTCTCGCAGGAATTCGTTTCCGAGATGAATGCCGGGACATCGGCTGAATCATTAATTCTGCAGGGTGTCGTCAATACGATCGGGGAATATTACGGCGTGCAGGAAGTCTACCTGACCGTAGCCGGAAACCCATATGAATCAGGCCATATCCTGATGGCCGAGGGAGACTATTTCACAGTCGATTATACGAATGTCAACGAGTAATCTGCCCTTTCCTGGGCAAAAAAAGCTGAAGCCGGTTTGGCTTCAGCTTTTTTCTTATAAACTATGTTTTCGGCGGGCGAATTCGACGAAGCGGAAGCGGTCCAAACGATGGCGCGACTCTGTGTACTGGAACAGACGGGTGTCCTCCAGATAGACTTCACTCTTGACGACGACGACATGGGTGTCATCCTTCAGATCCATCAGCTTATGATCTTCCCGAGTAGCCGCCTCCACGACGAATTCCTTTTTGGCATAAGCGATATTCAGGCCCAATTCATTCTCCAAGTACGCATAGATGGAGTTTTCAGCAGCTTCGGAGGGGATTTGCTCGATGATATCATGGAAGAGGTAATCCTTGTCCATGATGACGACTTTCCCGGAAATTTTGCGCAATCGGATGAGTGAAATCACTTCGCAGCCTGGATCCACCTTCAGGTTTTCGGCAAGGAAGTCTGGAATGCTCTCCAGCTTATTTTTGATGACGATTGTTTCATTGGGGATTTGTTGGGAGTCCTGAAGTTCTTTGAAACTGGTGAGCCCGGAAACGGGGAAATTGAAGCGTCTGATGTCCAGCACGATGGAACCTTTGCCTTGCTTCTTTTGGATATAGCCACCCTCCAGCAACAGAGCCAAAGCCTTTCTGATTGTTTCCCGGGAAACCTTATAATGCTCCGAAAGGGTCTTTTCACTAGGCAACAGAGATCCAGTTTCGAATTCTGCGTGTTCGATCTTTTTTCGCAGATCCATATAAATATCAAAAAATTTATTCATGAATATCATTCCTTCTGTAAGTGGATGTGTTTATTGGAAATGAATAATTAAGTTGAAGAAAACCTGTTTAATAATATTATTCTATTTTATTTTATGAAATAAAAACAGAATTAAATCTGAAAATACTCAAATTTTACTTTGTAAGGGTTTCCATATCATTATTTTATCATATTGTTGCCATTTAAGGGGAGAAAGAGTTGGTTTTTGAACAAAAAATCAAGCGTTCTTTCGAAGCAAAATATGGGTATTGGCTCTCTTGATTGGAATTAAAATAGATTATTTCCGAACGAAACCATCACTTTTTCCCAAAAACGTTTGGAATAATGAGAGATGATGTGCTATATTAAAAATGAAAAATTGATAATGGGGGAAAAATGGATGAATACGGTTGTTTCTGTCGTAATGGGTAGTACTTCTGACTGGGAAACTATGAAAGAAGCTTGCTTGATACTGGATGAATTCGGTATCGCTTATGAAAAGAAAGTCGTTTCGGCTCACCGGACACCGGACTTGATGTTCACCTTTGCTGAACAAGCAAGGGCTGCGGGAACGAAAGTCATCATCGCCGGCGCAGGCGGGGCAGCACACCTTCCGGGCATGATCGCCGCGAAAACGACCCTTCCGGTCATCGGCGTTCCGGTCCAATCGCGCGCATTGAGCGGAATGGATTCCTTGTTGTCCATCGTCCAGATGCCGGGCGGTGTTCCGGTTGCGACGGTGGCCATCGGCAAAGCGGGCGCAATCAATGCCGGTCTGCTGGCTGTACAGATCCTTTCGATCGAAGACAAGGACTTGGCCGATCGTTTGGAAAAGAGACGCGAAGATTTAAAACAAAAAGTGTTGGAAAGCAGTGAAGACCTTGTATAAAATACTGAAACCAAATGACGTCATCGGCATCATCGGCGGGGGACAACTCGGGCGCATGCTGGCGCAGTCCGCCAAGCGGATGGGCTTCGCCGTCGGGATTTTGGATCCGGGCGAAAATTGCCCGGCGGCCCAAGTAGCGGATTGGCACATCCAGGCGTCATACGCTGATGCGGCTGCTTTGCGCGAATTGGCCGAAAAATCCGATGTCGTGACCTTCGAATTCGAGAACATCGATGCGGCAGCCCTGCAGGAAGTGGAAACATTGTCCAGCATTCCGCAAGGCAGCGCAATTTTGACGATCACGCAGGACCGCATCAAGGAGAAGGAATTCCTTCAGTCCGCCGGCGTACCGATTGCGCAATTCGCGGTAGTCGAAAATGCGCAGCAGTTGGATGCGGCCATCGGGAAAATCGGCTATCCGAGTGTATTAAAAACGACTCGTTTCGGGTATGATGGTAAGGGACAGGTCGTCCTGAAATCGGAAGCGGACAAGGAAGCCGCGCTGAAACTGGCAGCGGACAGCATCTGCGTTTTGGAGGCTTGGGTTCCGTTCACCAAAGAGCTTTCGGTCATGATTGTGCGCAATCAAAAAGGCGAAGCGACGGTGTTTCCGGTCAGTGAAAATATCCACATCAATAATATTCTGCACGAATCGATCGTGCCGGCCCGCGTCACTCCCGCGGTAGCCGAAAAAGCCAACAAAGCGGCCCAACAGATCGCCGATGCGCTTGAGTTGGTTGGTACACTGGGTATCGAAATGTTCCTGGCAGCGGATGACACAATCTTCATCAATGAGTTGGCGCCGCGCCCGCATAATTCGGGCCATTACACAATCGAAGCAATGAACGTTTCCCAGTTTGATGCTCATATCCAAGCAGTCGCCGGATTGCCGATGCCGACAGCGCGGCAATTGTCGCCTGCTATCATGGTCAATATCCTTGGACAGCATATGGAAGGCACGATTGCACTGCGGGAAGAAAAAGCGGATTGGTTTTTCCATTACTATGGCAAAGCGGAATCACGTACAGACAGAAAGATGGGACATATCACCATTTTGACGGATGATCAAGAAGCAACTTTAACAGAAATAGACAACACCCGAATCTGGAACGGAGGAACAATTTAAAATGATTACACGTTATACACGCCCTGAGATGGCTGAAGTTTGGTCCGAATACAATCGTTACAAATGCTGGTTGGAGGTCGAAATCCTGGCTGATGAAGCTTGGGCTGCCTTAGGCGAAATTCCTGCAGAAGACGTGGCCAAAATCCGCGCGAATGCAACTTTCGACATAGACCGTATCCTGGAAATCGAAAAAGAAACCAGACATGACGTAGTGGCGTTCACACGCGCCGTTTCCGAATCTTTGGGAGAAGAAAGAAAATGGGTCCACTATGGCTTGACGAGTACCGATGTGGTCGATACTGCCTACGGATACCAATTGAAGCAAGCCAATGATATCCTGCGCAAGGATCTTCAGAACATGCTGGAAATCATCGGCAACAAAGCGAAGGAACATAAAAAGACTGTCTGCATGGGCCGTACGCATGGTGTGCACGCAGAACCTACGACCTTTGGATTGAAACTGGCTACGATGTATTCTGAAATGAAACGCAACATCGAACGCTTCGAACATGCTGCTAAAGGCGTTGAAGCAGGAAAAATCAGCGGTGCAGTTGGCACTTTCGCAAACATCCCGCCATTCGTGGAGGAGTACGTCTGCGAAAAATTGGGCACAAGACCGCAAGAAATTTCGACACAGGTGCTGCCGCGCGATCTGCATGCTGAGTATATGGCAACACTTGCTCTGATTGCGACAAGCATCGAACGCTTCGCGACAGAAATCCGTGGATTGCAGAAATCGGAAACCCGTGAAGTCGAAGAATTCTTCGCGAAGGGTCAAAAAGGTTCTTCCGCTATGCCGCACAAACGCAATCCGATCGGTTCCGAAAATATGGTAGGCCTTGCCCGCGTCATCCGTGGCTATATGGTCACGGCTTACGAGAATGTCGGCTTATGGCATGAACGCGACATTTCCCATTCTTCAGCGGAACGGATCATCCTTCCTGATGCAACGACATTGTTGAACTACCAATTGAACCGTTTTGCGAACATCATCAAGAACTTGACCGTGTTCCCTGAAAACATGCTCCGTAACATGAATGCGACATTCGGCTTGATTTACAGCCAGCGCGTACTGTTGAAATTGATCGACAAAGGCATGAGCCGTGAAGAGGCTTATGACTTGGTACAGCCGAAGACTGCCCTTTCATGGGATAATCAGACCGATTTCCGTCCATTGGTGGAAGCGGATGAAGCCATCATGGCAAAATTAACGAAAGAAGACATCGATGATGCCTTCAACTATAACTATCACTTGAGCCACGTCGATGAAGTATTCGAAAGACTCGGTTTAGGTGAATAAAGGAAAGGCTGGGACTACGGTTCTGGCCTTTTTCCGTACACCGGAAGCTTTGAAAACAGGGAAGAAAAACCGGGATTTATTTCAATTTTCATGAAAACCCCATTGACAAGCGGGTGGCAGATGATACAATATAAACGAATGAATTAGACGTTTATGCAAATTAATGTTCGGATTTAGAAAGGGACGGGAACGATGGAAAGAAAAGAATTGCTGTATACTGGGAAAGCTAAAAAGATGTATGCTACAGATCAGGAGAATGTCCTTTGGGCAGAATACCTAAATCAGGCTACCGCATTAAACGGCGTAAAGAAGGATACTATCGAGGGCAAAGGCAGACTCAACAACCAGATCACAGGCCGCATCTTCGAGTATCTTGCTGAAAAGGGTATCGCGAGCCATTATATCCAAGAACTATCAGAAACCGAACAATTAGTAAAAAGAGTCACAATGTATCCATTAGAAGTGGTAGTCCGTAATGTATCCGCAGGAAGCTTCGCGAAACGATTCGGCATGGAGGAAGGCATCGACTTGCCGTTCCCTGTTTTGGAATTCTATTACAAAGACGATGCGCTCAATGATCCTTTCATCAATGATGCCCATGTGCAAGTTCTGGGAGCGGCAACGGATGAAGAAGTTGCCGAAATCAAGCAACAAGCGCTAAAGATCAATGCAGCGTTGATCGAGATGTTCAAGGCGATCGGCATCCGCCTGATCGATTTCAAAATCGAATTCGGAAAGACAGCTGAGGGTGAAATCATCCTGGCTGATGAAATCTCACCGGATACGTGCCGCCTTTGGGATATCGAAACGAACGAACACTTGGACAAAGACATCTACCGCCGTGACTTGGGGGATCTGATCCCGGTCTACGTGGAAGTGCTGGACCGTCTGAACAAAATGTAAGCCATCCGAATGCAAGCGAAGAATAAAAATTAAAAATTAAAAAATAAAAAAACAGAAGCGAGGAATTTTCAGATGTATAAAGTAACCGTGTATGTAACGTATAAAGACTCAGTATTGGATCCGCAAGGGGAAGCCGTGAAGGGTGCCGTCCACCGTATGGGCTACCCAACGATCGAAGATATCCGTATCGGAAAATATTTTGAAATCCAAGTTTCCAAAGATGAAGAGAACGTTGAACAAGTCATCGAAGAAATCTGCGACAAATTATTGGCGAACGTGGTCATGGAAACTTACCGTTACGAAATCCAGGAGGTTGAAGCTTAATGAAATTCGCTGTCATCGTTTTTCCTGGATCTAACTGTGATTTAGATATGTATGCAGCCATTAAAGATATTCTTGGAGAAGATGCAGAGTATGTGCAACATTATGAAACAAGCCTAGAAGGTTTCGATGCTGTCCTATTGCCCGGCGGATTCACATATGGAGATTACTTGCGTACGGGTGCAATCGCACGCTTTTCAAATATCATGGGCGAAGTCGTCCGTTTCGCTGAAGAAGGCAAGCCGGTATTCGGCACTTGCAACGGATTCCAAATTTTGGCTGAAGCCGGCTTATTGCCTGGTGCTTTGCGCCGCAATGATACTTTGAAGTTCGTCTGCAAACCGCAGGATCTGAAAGTCGTGAATGCCGATACGCAATTCACTTCCCTCTATAAAGAAGGCGAAATCATCTCTGTTCCGATCGCACACGGCGAAGGCAACTACTTCTGCGATGCAGAAACTTTGGCTGACCTGAAAGCCAACAACCAAATCGTATTCACTTATGCCAACGGCAACCCGAATGGCAGCATCGAAGACATCGCCGGCATCATCAACAAAAAAGGCAACGTCTTGGGCATGATGCCTCACCCGGAGCGTGCTGTCGAAGCTTTATTGGGTTCGGCTGACGGCCTGCGCCTGTTCCAATCAATGGTTGAAAATTATAAGAAGGAGCTGAACAAATAATGGCATTTTTAGAACCAACGCCAGAACAAGTAAAAGAGTCCAAAATTTATCGTGAATGGGGTCTGACAGACGAAGAGTACGGCACAATCTGCGATAAAATTTTGCACCGTTTGCCGAATTATACTGAAACTGGCCTGTTTGCCGTTATGTGGAGCGAACACTGTTCTTATAAAAACTCAAAACCAGTCCTGAGAAAATTCCCTACAACCGGCCCGCAAGTATTGCAGGGACCTGGTGAGGGCGCGGGTATCGTGGACATCGGCGATGGCCAAGCTGTCGTTTTCAAAGCGGAAAGCCACAACCACCCGTCTGCTGTCGAGCCTTATGAAGGCGCAGCTACCGGTGTGGGCGGGATCATCCGCGACATCTTCAGCATGGGCGCACGCCCGATCGCGATCCTGGACTCTTTGCGTTTCGGCGAATTGGATAATGAGCGCACGAAACACATCTTCGAAGAAGTCGTTGCCGGCATCAGCGGTTACGGCAACTGTATCGGTATCCCGACTGTCGGCGGCGAAACGGTCTTCGATCCTTGCTACAGGGGCAACCCTTTGGTCAACGCAATGTGCGTCGGCTTGATCGATCAAAAAGATATGCAAAAAGGTCAAGCTGCCGGAGTCGGCAATTCGATCATGTACGTAGGTGCAAAAACCGGCCGCGATGGTATCCATGGCGCCACTTTCGCTTCCGAAGAATTCAAGGAAGAAGAAGAAGCCCAACGTTCGGCTGTCCAAGTAGGCGATCCGTTCATGGAAAAATTATTGATGGAAGCTTGTTTGGAATGCATTTATGACTACTCCGACGCTTTGATCGGTATCCAGGATATGGGTGCTGCCGGATTGGTCTCTTCCAGCTCGGAAATGGCTTCAAAAGCAGGCAGCGGCTTGCTGTTGAACCTTGATGATGTTCCGCAACGCGAAACAGAAATGACACCTTATGAGATGATGCTTTCCGAGTCGCAAGAGCGTATGCTTTTGTGCATCAAGAAGGGCGAAGAGCAACGCATCGTCGACCTGTTCAAAAAATATGAATTGGATGCAGTCGTGATCGGTGAAGTTACCGATGATGGCATGTACCGTCTGTCCCATGCAGGTAAAATGGTTGCAGAACTTCCAGTTGATGCTTTGGCTGAAGATGCACCGGTCTACTACAAACCGACTGCAGAGCCTGCCCGCATTGCTGCCTTCGCGGCTATGGAAAACTACAAACCGATCTTCACATCGGCACAGGATACTTTGGTGGCTCTATTGCAACAAGCGACGTTGGCTTCCAAGAAGAGCGTCTATGACACATATGATTCCATGGTCCGCACCAGCACTGTTGTAGGACCAGGAAGTGATGCTGCAGTTGTCCGCGTCCGCGGCACCAACAAAGCGATCGCAATGACAACGGATTGCAACGGCCGTTACCTGTATCTGAACCCGGAAATCGGTGGACAGATCGCTGTAGCCGAAGCTGCCCGCAATATCGTTGCCAGCGGCGGAAAACCATTGGCGATCACAGACTGCTTGAACTACGGAAATCCTGACAAACCAGAAATTTTCTGGGAACTGAGCACTTCCGCGGACGGCATCTCTGAAGCTTGCCGCCAATTGGATACGCCTGTCATCTCAGGTAACGTATCCCTTTATAATGAAACTGACGGCGAAGCGGTTTATCCGACACCGATGATCGGTATGGTCGGTCTGATCGAGGATCTTGCGCATGTCACTACGCAAGCCTTCAAAACTGCAGGTGACCGCATTATCCTGATCGGCGAAACTAAAGCTGATTTCAATGGTTCCGAACTGCAAAAAATGGAATTGGGCAAAATCGAAGGCAAATTGATGGACTTCGACTTGGCTGTCGAAAAAGAGAACCAAGCGAATGTACTGAAAGCCATCAAAGCCGGTCTGATCGCAAGTGCGCATGACCTATCCGAAGGCGGCTTGGCTGTCGGCTTGATGGAGAGCGTTTTTGACACTGGCCTAGGCTTCGACGTGACGGTTGATATGGATAAAACGTTGTTGTTCAGCGAAACGCAATCACGTTTCATTTTGACCGTGAAACCTGAAAATGTTGCCGCTGTTGAAGCGATCTTCGGATCAGCTGCAAAACAAATCGGTACCGTGACTGCTGACGCTGTCGCAAAAATTGCTGCCGAAAACGAAACAATCACTTTGGACGTAAAAGAAGTACAAACGAAATGGGAGGAGGCTATTCCATGCTTGCTGAAACAAAAAGCTTAAACGAAGAATGTGGCGTATTCGGCATTTGGGGAGACGACAATGCCAGCCAGTTGACTTACTTCGGTTTGCATAGCTTGCAGCACCGCGGACAAGAGGGTGCAGGAATAGTTTCATGTGATGAAGGAAAATTGTTGGTTCACCGCAATCTTGGTCTGATCAGTGAAGTCTTCAAGGACAGCGCTGATCTGCAGAGGTTGACCGGTAACCGCGCCATCGGCCATGTGCGTTACTCCACTTCCGGCCAGAACAGCATCGAGAATGTGCAGCCGTTTTTGTACCATTTCTATGATATGGACATCGCCATCTGCCACAACGGCAACTTGGTGAATGCCAAAACATTGCGCCGCAATCTTGAGGAAAATGGCGCCATCTTCCATTCGACTTCGGATACGGAAGTGCTGATGCACCTGATCAGACGCAGCCAGAAAGACAGTTTGATCGAAAAAATCAAAGAGAGCTTGAATCAGGTGAAGGGCGGCTTCACTTATATCCTTCTGACAGAAGAGAAAATGTTCGGTGCCGTCGATCCGAATTCATTCCGTCCGCTTGTCATCGGCCAATTGCCGAATGGCGCGTATGTGATGGCCAGCGAAACGTGTGCCATCGATACGATCGGAGCTGATTTTGTCCGCAACGTCAATGCCGGCGAACTGGCGATCATTGACGACAACGGCTTGACGATCGAAAAATATACGGATGACACAACCATTTCCATCGCTGCGATGGAGTACATCTACTTCGCGCGTCCGGATTCCAATATTGCCGGTGTGAACGTGCATACAGCGCGCAAACGGATGGGAACGCGTTTGGCTATCGAAGCACCTGCAGTGACTGCCGATATCGTCATCGGTGTGCCCAATTCTTCCTTGTCCGCGGCGAGCGGATTCGCGGAAGAGAGCGGCACGCCTTACGAAATGGGACTGATCAAGAATCAATATGTCGGACGTACGTTCATCCAACCGACGCAGGAACTGCGCGAATTGGGCGTTAAAATGAAATTGTCCGCCGTCAAAGGGGTTGTCCAAGGCAAGAGCGTCGTCATGGTGGATGATTCCATCGTGCGCGGGACCACCAGCAAACGCATCGTGACTTTATTGAAAGAAGCGGGAGCCAAAGAAGTGCATGTCCGCATCTCTTCCCCGCCACTGATTTACCCAAGTTTTTACGGCATCGACATAAGCAAATCGGCTGAACTGATTGCCGCTAAAATGACAGTAGATGAAATCTGCGACTATATCGGTGCAGACAGCTTGGCTTTCCTTAGCCAAGAAGGCCTGATCGATTCAATCGGATTGAAATTTGATATGCCGTATTCAGGCTTGTGCATGGACAGCTTCAACGGGGACTACCCGACCGGGCTGTATGACTATGAAGCGGATTACGTGAACAATATGACAGCTATCCAAAAAGAGAATCTAAAGGGAGGACAAGTTTGATGGAAAACGCATATGCAAAAGCGGGTGTGGATGTCACAGCCGGTTATGAAACAGTTAGCCGCATCAAGAAACACATCGACCGCACGAAACGTCCAGGCGTTTTTGGCGAAGTCGGCGGATTCGGCGGAAACTTTGACCTTTCTGAATTGAACTACAAAAAACCTGTGCTTGTATCGGGTACGGACGGTGTCGGCACGAAGCTGATGCTGGCCATCGAAGCCGGAAAATTCGATACAATCGGCATCGATTGTGTCGCAATGTGCGTCAACGACGTCGTAGCGCAAGGCGCAGAACCCCTTTATTTCCTTGATTATGTAGCTGTCGGGAAAAACCGTCCCGAAAAACTGGAGCAGATTGTTGCCGGCGTAGCTGAAGGCTGCGTCCAAGCAGGGGCTGCCTTGATCGGCGGAGAAACAGCCGAAATGCCTGATATGTACGATCCGGAAGATTTCGATCTGGCTGGATTTACGGTAGGGATTGCGGAAAAAGATGCTTTGTTGTCACCGGCATTGATCAAAGAAGGAGATGTATTGGTTGGCTTGCCTTCATCAGGCATCCATTCGAACGGCTACTCCTTGGTGCGCAAAATCTTCTTCAAGGACAATGACTACAAATTGGCCGACAAAGTGGAAGGCATCGAAGACCAAGAATTGGGCGACGTTCTGTTGACGCCTACAAGAATCTATGTGAATGCCATATTGCCGTTGATCAAAAAACAACTGCTGCATGGCGTTGCCCACATCACAGGCGGCGGGTTCGTCGAAAACGTGCCGCGCATGCTTCCGGAGAACGTCCAAGCGGAAATCCAATTAGGCAGCTGGCCTGTCTTGCCGATCTTCCAAGTGATGGAAAAAGTCGGAAACATCCCGGCTCTTGAAATGTACGAAATCTTCAACATGGGCATCGGCATGGTATTGGCGGTCGCTCCTGAAAACTTGACGGAAGTGCTCGGCGTTCTGACTGAGAACGATGAAAAAGCCTACGTGATCGGATCCGTGGCTGCAAAAACATCAGAAAAAGAGGTTATCCTGAAAGAGGCTCAAGCATGAGGATAGCTGTCTTTGCTTCAGGAAACGGCTCGAATTTTCAAGCCATCGCCGAAGCCATCGCTTCAGGCGGAGTGGATGCGACGATCGCTTTCCTGTTCTGCGACAAGCCGAAAGCATACGCGATCGAGCGCGCCAATCAATTCAATATCCCGGTGATCTCCTTTACGCCGAAAGGCTTCGAGGATCGGGTCGCCTATGAAAATGAAATTTTGAAACATCTGGCTGAGGAAAAGGTCGACCTGGTTGTCTTAGCAGGCTATATGCGGATTGTCGGACCGACTTTATTGACGGCCTATGCCGACCGCATCGTCAACATCCACCCGTCCTTGCTACCTGATTTCCCGGGTAGGCATGGCATCCAGGACGCTTTCGAAGCAGGCGTTCCGGAGACAGGCGTCACCGTCCATTTCGTTGATGAAGGGGTCGATACCGGCCCGATCATCGCCCAGGAAAAAGTGGCGATCCTTCCGGAAGATACGTTGGAGACTTTGGAGACCCGTATCCATCAAGTGGAGCATCGGATTTTCCCGCAAGTGATCCAGCAATTGGCTCAAAAGAATAAAGGCTGACAAAATGGATGAGGACTCCGCGCTTGCGGAAGTCCTTCCTTTTGTTGAAGCCCATGAATCCATCATAAATTTAAGGAGTGACACACAGTGACAAGAGCATTGATCAGTGTTTCAGATAAAACAGGCGTTGTAGCATTTGCGCAGGCATTAGCAACAAAAGGAATCGAAATCATCTCAACTGGCGGAACCAAGAAGGCTTTGGAAGATGCAGGCGTTCCGACTATTTCCGTAGAGGATGTAACCGGCTTTCCGGAAATGATGGACGGCCGCGTAAAAACATTGCACCCGCTGATCCATGGCGGACTTTTGGGCAGACGTGATCTTGCGGACCATATGCAAGCCATGAAAGAGCACAATATTGCACCGATTGATTTCGTTGTCGTCAACCTGTACCCATTCAAAGAAACAATCAGCAAAAACGATGTGACTTTGGCTGATGCCATCGAAAATATCGACATCGGCGGTCCAAGCATGCTCCGCAGCGCGGCTAAGAACTATGCAAGCGTAACGGTCTTGACCGACCCGATCGACTACGAAAAAGTCCTTGCCGAATTGGAAGCAACCGGCGAAACGACTTTCGAGACGCGCCAAGCTTTGGCTGCAAAAGTGTTCCGTCATACAGCCAGCTATGATGCTTTGATCGCGCAATATTTGACAAATGTGGTCGGCGAAACCAAACCTGAAAAATTGACGTTGACCTATGATCTGAAACAGAGCTTGCGTTACGGAGAAAACGGCCACCAAACCGCGACTTTCTACCAAGAACCGCTGGCCGTACCGTTCTCGATCGCTAGTGCTGTTCAAATCCACGGAAAAGAGTTGTCCTACAACAACATCAAAGATGCTGATGCGGCAATCCGCATCGCCCGCGAATTTGATGAGCCCGCTGTGGTTGCCGTCAAGCACATGAATCCATGCGGCGTCGGCATCGCTGAAAACATCGACGAAGCCTTTGATCGTTGCTACGCAGCCGATCCAGTTTCCATCTTCGGCGGCATCGTGGTTGCGAACCGTCCTTTGGATGTGGCGACTGCTGAAAAATTGAACAGCATGTTCCTGGAAATCGTTTTGGCGCCAAGCTACACGGAAGAAGCTTTAGCTATTCTGTCCAAGAAGAAGAACATCCGTATCATGACTCTGGATTTCACAGCTGCAAAAGCCGGCGGCAAAGAATTTGTTTCCGTATTGGGCGGCATGCTGGAGCAGACACAGGACATCAACACAGAAGATGTGCCAGCTAATTGGGAAGTCATGACCGAACGTCAACCGACTGAAGACGAAATGAAAGCAATGGATTTCGCTTGGAAAATCGTCAAACACGTGAAGAGCAACGCTATCGTTTTGGCGAACAGCAAACAGACAGTCGGCATCGGCGCAGGTCAGATGAACCGCGTCGGATCCGTCAAAATCGCCATCGAACAAGCTGAAGCAGCCAACGCCATCGAAGGCGCTGTATTGGCGAGCGACGCTTTCTTCCCGATGAACGACAGCGTGGAATATGCTGCCAAACACGGCATTAAAGCGATCGTTCAACCAGGCGGCAGCATCAAGGACCAAGATTCGATCGAAATGGCAAACAAATACGGCATCACCATGCTGAAAACAAACGTAAGACACTTCAGACACTAAGATGTGATGAAATCCGTTCAGACCCTGAGCACTAAGAGGACAACCGCAGAGCGGGCGTTTTTTGCCCGTGAGCGGTTGTCAGCTTAGGCGGAGGGGTCTGGATTTCAGAACTCGATTAAAAAAGGATGTGATGAACCCCACGCTAGAAATCGAGCACTAAGAGGACAAACACTAAACGGGCGTTTTTTTGCCCGTGTGTGATTGTCAACTTAGGCGGAGATTTCTGGGGTTCAGAACTCGATTAAGAGACAAACGATGCACTGTGGTCGCAAGCGACCAAGTGTATCATGTCTCTAAGCGATTAACATCGCAAGAGCCATGACAAAATCCGTTTAGAGCCTGAGCACTAACGAAGTTCAGGACCAAACAGCCCGGTTTTGACTGGGTGGGCATGAACAGCGTTAGGCACTCAAACGTCACAGTGCGACGTTTGAGGTCTTTAGCATTTTGAGTACTGGCACTATTATCAAGCTTCATATAAAAGGTTGGAGGATCTAATAGATGAAACTTCTTGTAATCGGCAGTGGCGGACGCGAGCATGCCATCGCTAAAAAATTAACTCAAAGCCCGTTGGTGGAGACTGTTTACTGCGCCAAAGGCAACCCAGGGATGGCCCAGGACGGCATCACGTTAGTCGACATTGCGGAAAACGACCATCAAGGATTGGTTCAATTCGTCAAAGACAACGACATCGCTTGGACTTTCGTCGGACCGGAAATCCCATTGTTTGAAGGGGTAACGGATGTATTTGAAGCTGCTGGCCTGAAAGTCTTTGGACCTAGCAAAAAAGCGGCCGACCTGGAATGTTCGAAACAATTCGCAAAAGATCTGATGAAAAAATACGGCATCCCAACTGCAGCCTATGAGACATTCGAAGACTATGAAGCAGCTGTTGCTTACGTGGAAGCCAATGGTGTTCCGATTGTCATCAAGGCGGACGGTCTGGCAGCGGGCAAAGGCGTGGTTGTCGCGATGACGATGACTGAGGCACTGGATGCGCTGAACGACATGCTTCTGCAAGGTAAATATGCAGCCGGTAAGCCGAAAGTCGTCATCGAAGAGTACCTTGAAGGGGAAGAATTCTCGTTGTTCGCGCTGGCGAACGGTGCGAAGTATTACTATTCAGGCGTCGCACAAGACCACAAACGTGCCTACGACGGAGACAAAGGCCCTAATACGGGCGGAATGGGCGCTTATTCGCCTGTACCGCAAGTATCTGAAGCGATGATTCAAGAAGTGCTGGATACGGTCGTAAAACCGACTGTAGAGGCGATGGTGGCTGAGGGCATCCCATTCAAGGGTGTTGTCTACGCCGGCTTGATGATCACCTCCAAAGGGTTGCGCGTCATCGAATTCAATGCCCGTTTCGGAGATCCGGAAACGCAGGTCATCATGAACCAGATGGCTTCCGACTTGGCGCAAGTCATCGATGACATCCTGAATGGAAAAGATCCAGTCATCGAAATGTATACCGATCGTTACACGTTGGGTGTCGTTGTCGCCGCTGAAGGCTATCCGGAAGCGCCGATGAAAGATATCCCGTTGCCTGATCTGGATACGGAAAATGCGGACTGCATCGTCTATGCAGCAGGCGTGAAGAATGGCGAACAAGGTTTGTTGTCAAACGGCGGACGCATCCTGTTGATCGCTGGCCAAGGCGAAACGCTGCAGGCTGCGCAAGACAAAGCTTACCGTTACCTGAATGCAAATCCGATTGCGCATACGTTCTATCGTTCCGACATCGGCGCAAAAGCGATCCGTTTTACCGAAAAATAGCAAGTTGAGGGGGGAGGCTGCGGTCTCCCTCTTTGTATTTCAGCCTGGAAAAGTTATACTGAATCTGAGAGAACTATCCATTTGAGGAGTGAGCGATATGGTGAAAACATTGATCCACAGCGGAAAAGCCGGATTGGAAGGCTTGAAATGGGAAGAGCGTGCGGAACAGCCAGCAGGACCTTCCGAGATAAAAATAAAGGTCAAAGCAGCCGGACTGAACCATCGCGACCTGTTTGCCTTGAGTCAATCCCATGAGAAGCACCTTGTTGTCATCGGCTCGGATGCTGCCGGCATCGTGACGGCTGTAGGGGAAGAAGTGACGCGTTTCAAGGTCGGCGACGAAGTGATGCTTTATCCCGGCAGCGGTTGGCGCGAGAACAGCGACACGGCACCGGCAACTTTCACGATCCTCGGGAGTTCCGAACAGGGCGCGATGGCGGAGGAAATTGTCATTGCCGAAGAGAATGCTGTCCATAAACCGGCTCATCTGTCTTGGGAAGAAGCAGGCGTCCTGTCCCTTTCCGCGTTGACGGCTTACCGCGCCTTATTCACAAAAGGCGGCGTGTCGGAAGGCATGAAAGTCTTGATCCCAGGCATCGGCGGCGGAGTAGCCAACTATCTGCTGCAATTCGCCAAGGCCGCTGGAGCGATAGTGTACGTCACTTCCCGTTCCCAAGCAAAACTGGCGAAGGCGCTGCAGCACGGAGCCGACAGAGGCTTGCTGCACGATGAGGACTGGGTGGAAGCGATGGGTGGCGAAAAAGTGGATGTCGTCATCGAGTCGGTCGGAGCAGCCACTTTCGACAAATCGCTGGATGCGGTGCGCAGAGGCGGTACCATCGTGACTTTCGGATCATCGACGGGCGATCTGGTCACTTTCGATCTGCGGAAATTCTTTTATGGACAGTACACGCTGAAAGGTTCGACAATGGGCAGCTTCGAAGAGTATGAAGCGATGATCCGTTTTGTGGAGGAACATGAGCTCCATCCGGTAGTGGACGCCGTTTATCCGGCAGCGGATTTCAAAGCAGCCTTCCTGCGGTTGGAAAATGCCGAACAGACAGGGAAAATTGCTTTGCAGATCGGCTGAACCGCCTGTTGTTGGCCGGAGCTTTGTTGCGTACGGCCTATCTGATGATGAAATGAAAAAACGTCTGTTAAATGCTTGCATTGCGCCCGCATTGCTTGTATAATCGGCTAGAAATCTATTTAAAGTAAGCTGAAAAGAATATCCAATAGTGAACTGCAGTCAAAGTGCTTTTCCTCCCGCTTGAACGAAGGGGAGGAGTGGGCGCTTTTTTTGTACGCTGAAACAACCGAGAAAGGACGATAATGAATGATTATAAATGAATTTGATACCATCGCCGCCATTTCGACGCCGCCTGGAGAAGGGGCCATCGGTATTGTCCGTTTGAGTGGAGATCAGGCGATCCAGATAGCCGATGCCTTATACCGATCCGGGACGAAGCATTTGGCCGATGTCGCCACGCACACCATCAATTACGGGCACCTATATGATCCGCGCACAGGCGACATGATCGATGAGGTCATGGTGTCCGTTATGCACGGACCGAAGACTTTCACCCGCGAGGATGTCGTGGAAATCAACTGCCACGGCGGTGTCGTGAGCGTCAACCGGATTCTGCAGACGATTCTCCAGAACGGCGCCCGCATGGCTGAGCCCGGGGAATTCACGAAGCGCGCCTTCCTGAACGGCCGGATCGATCTTTCGCAGGCTGAAGCGGTTATGGACTTGATCCGTGCCAAAACCGATCGTGCGATGAATGTGGCGCTGCATCAGTTGGACGGCAAATTGTCCGGCATGATCCGCGATATCCGCCAGATTATCCTGAACACCTTGGCTGAGGTCGAAGTGAACATCGACTATCCGGAATACGATGACGTCGAAGAAGTGACGACGAAGCTGTTGAAGGAACGCACCATTGAAGTGCGTGGACATATCCAGCATCTGCTGGATACCGCCAAGCAAGGCAAGATCCTGCGCGAAGGCCTTCAGACAGCCATCATCGGCCGCCCGAACGTCGGGAAATCGAGTTTGCTGAACCGCCTGTTGCGCGAAGAAAAAGCCATCGTGACTGACATCGCCGGCACGACCCGTGATACGATCGAGGAATACGTGAACGTCAGAGGCGTTCCTTTGAAGCTGATCGACACGGCCGGCATCCGCGAAACGGATGACGTCGTGGAAAAGATCGGCGTCGAGCGCAGCCGCAAAGCTTTAGCTGAAGCGGATCTGATCCTGCTGTTGATCAATCAGAATGAAGGGCTGACGGAAGAGGACAAGCAATTATTGGAAGATACAGCGGACATGAATCGCATCATCCTGATGAACAAAATGGATCTGGAAGCTAATATGACGACAGCTGATCTGGAACCTTGGAGCGATCCTGAAAGAGTCATCGAAACCTCGATGCTGAGCGAAAGCGGATTGGATCAACTGGAAAGACAGATCACGAAGATGTTCTTTTCCGGGGAAACCGGCGAGAAGGACGCAACCTATGTATCCAACGTCCGCCATATCGCGCTCCTGAACGATGCGATGGATTCGTTGGATGAAGTGCTGAACGGTATCGCATCCGGCATGCCGATTGACCTCGTCCAAATCGATTTCACCCGTTGCTGGGACCTGCTCGGAGAAATCACCGGCGACAGCGTCCAGGACGAACTCCTCACCCAATTATTCACACAGTTTTGCTTAGGAAAATAACAGGATACGATGAATCCCGGGTAGAAATCGAGCACTAAGAGGCTAACCACAAAGCGGACGCTTTTTGTCCGTGTGTGGTTAGCAACTTAGGCGGAGATTTCTGGGATTCAGAGTTCAACTAAAATAATAACAACAAATAGATAGCACAAACGAAAGGAATGGAAAAATGAACAGATTTGAAGCTGGAAGTTTTGATGTGATTGTTGTGGGAGCTGGACATGCCGGATCCGAAGCGGCGCTTGCCGCTGCACGTATGGGATGCAGCACGATGCTGGTTACGATCGATTTGAACATGGTCGCCTTTATGCCCTGTAATCCATCCATCGGCGGACCCGCAAAAGGGGTCGTTGTAAGGGAAATTGATGCATTGGGCGGCGAAATGGGACGCAACATCGATAAAACATATATCCAAATGCGCATGCTGAACACAGGGAAGGGCCCTGCCGTGCAAGCATTGCGCGCCCAAGCGGATAAGGATGACTATGCCCACCATATGAAGCACACCATCGAAAAACAGGAGAACCTGTTATTGAAGCAAGCCATCGTGGAGGAATTGATCGTAGAAGACGGCCAAGTCAAGGGTGTCGTGACGCATACTGGCGCCGTTTACCGCGCTGGGGCCGTTGTCATCACAGCCGGAACCTCTTCCCGAGGAAAAATCATCATCGGGGACTTGGTCTACTCATCCGGACCGAACAACTCGCAGCCATCCATCAAGTTATCCGAAAATCTGCTTGATCTGGGGTTTGAATTGGCGCGCTTCAAGACCGGAACGCCGCCGCGGGTGATGGCTTCTAGCATCGATTATTCCAAAACCGAGGAACAACCCGGCGACGTTGAGCCAAATCATTTCAGCTTCCTTTCCAAAGATGAAGACTATCTGAAGGACCAACTGTCCTGCTGGCTGACCTATACGAGTCCGGAAAGCCACGAAATCATCCGCGATAATCTCCACCGCGCGCCGATGTTTACGGGTATCGTGGAAGGTGTAGGGGCGCGTTATTGCCCGTCGATCGAAGACAAAATCGTCCGTTTCAGCGACAAGCCGCGCCATCAGCTCTTCCTTGAGCCTGAAGGCCGCGAAAACGAAGAAGTCTATGTGCAAGGGTTATCCACCTCCTTGCCGGAAGATGTTCAGCTTGATCTGATCCGTTCCGTGCCGGGGATGGAAAATGCGCAAATGATGCGTACGGGTTATGCTATCGAATATGATGTTGTGAAACCCCATCAACTGCGTCTTTCCTTGGAAACAAAATTGGTGAAGAACCTATTCACTGCCGGTCAAACAAACGGCACATCCGGTTATGAAGAAGCCGCCGGACAAGGTATCATCGCCGGCATCAATGCCGCACTGGCTGTGCAAGGCAAAGAACCTTTCATCCTGAAACGCAGCGATGGCTACATCGGCGTCATGATCGACGATCTGGTCACCAAAGGAACAATGGAACCGTATCGCCTGTTGACTTCACGTGCCGAGTACCGTCTGTTGCTTCGCCATGACAATGCCGACTTCCGCTTGACCGAAATGAGCCGAGAAATCGGTTTGGTGACGGAAGAGCGCTATGAGACATACTTGGCGAAAAAACAGGCTGTCGAAAAGGAAATCGCCCGCCTCGAAAGCACGCGCCTGAAACCGACCGAAGAACTGCAGGCTTTCCTTGCGGAAGAAAACTCCGCTCCGCTGAAGGACGGCATTTTGTTCGCCGACCTGCTGAAGCGTCCGGAACTGAAGTATGAAGGTCTGATCGCTTTTGCTCCGCTTGAAGCAGCTTTGCCGAAAGAGGTCATCAAGCAAGTGGAAGTGCAGATCAAATATGCCGGCTACATCAAGAAAGCTGTCGAAAAAGTGGACAAGCTGAAGAAGATGGAAGAAAAACGCATTCCTGCGAACATCGATTACGATGCCATCAACGGAATCGCGAATGAAGCCAAACAGAATCTGAAGAAGATCCAACCGGAAACGATCGCCCAGGCAAGCCGGATCAGCGGCGTCAATCCAGCCGACATTTCCGTATTGATGGTCTACGTGACCCAAGGAAAGATCGCCAAAATCGCAGAATAAATTCAAAGAAGCAGAGCGCCTATAGTAACAGGCATTCTGCTTCTTTTTGTGCTTTAATCCAATAGAGTCGACTGACTATTCTCCCTTTTGGGAATCTGTTTTGTAAGGGATAGGTAGTTGTATAAAGCAAGAGTGATCAAAATGATTAACATTAAAAGATACCCATATTGCACTCCTGAAAAAAATGCCGATCCTTGGTAAACAGCAGGCGCCAACAAAAGTGCTGCCAGAAAGATGAGTTCCATTTCTAACAAAATCAGGATGTTCAGACCTTTAGATTTGAGTGAAAAAACATAGGTAAAGATAATTAAAAACACAAATATCAGCATCAGAAAATTATCCGAAAGGAAGCGAAAACCTGTTACAGGCAGAACGGTTAACGTTACTGGATCTGGAACCAGAATCCAAGGCATTAATAGAGTGCTCAACAAAAATACATACATTAAGGAAACTACGTTATTTTTAAAAAAATTCATTTCCAATCAGCCCCTTACTTCTAATGATATATGTTTACTATATCACAACATGTTCAGCAACCTGATATTAAGTGGATTTCTTAACCAGCTTCAGCAGTGTCTGATGAGGAGGGATTAAATTGGATTAAATTGGATTGCAAATGGGCCAATAAAAAATATAGTATAATGGAACGTGACCTGAACAAGGAAAGATAGGAGGGAGGGGCAGCGGATGCGTTACCATCATGAAATAATCGAACCGGATCGGGAACTTCCGGTGTTCTACATTTTCCACAACGAACGGAAGGATTCCGGCGTCCTGGCTCATTGGCACAAATCTTTGGAAATCAGCTACACGATGTCGGGGAAAATCAGCGCGTTCACGATCGATGGCACCGTCCACGAAACGAACACTGGTGACATCCTTGTCATCAATTCGAATGCGGTCCACTCCATCTGGGATGATCACAATCATACGAAAGCTTTGTCGCTCATTTTCCCTTATGACTTCATCAAAGCCGAGATACCGGACTATGACAAAAAAAGCTTCCTTTTGACGAACCGGATCGCCTTTACGGATCTGCAAAAGGAGAAGTTGGATGAATTGCGGGGTTTGCTGGACCGGTACTTTGTCGTGATGGAAAGTGAAGGGGCCGAAAAGAAGAGGCTTTTGCTGAAAGGGCTCATCTATCAAATCCTCTATCTTCTCGATGCGCACTTTTCTGTCCCGAAAACGGATAATAAAAGAGGCGTTGTGTCATTGCCGTTGATTGCCGCGATAACCGAATACATCGATGGGAATCTGGACAAGGATCTGGCTCTCGATAAATTGGCGGCGTCTTTCCATCTCTCCTACACGCATCTGTGCCGATTGTTCAAAAAGGAAACTGGCAGCACCATCCACAATCACATTGTCGAACAGCGCTTGAATAAAGCCGTGAAACTGCTGATGTTCACGGATAAAAATATCCGCTATATCGTGGACGCCTGCGGTTTCCCCAATCAAAAATCCTTTTCGTCGGCCTTCAAACACAAATACGGCATGACGCCGAAACGTTATCGGGATGAGAATAAGGCATAATTTGCCCATAATGATGGCACAAATCGCCCCTTTTTCTGCCGGAAATTGCCTAAAATAGCAATTAGGGAAAGCGCTACCCATTTTTCGGTTGTGGCTGATTTCCGAAATAGTGAAACCGTTTTAGAATGGGCGGGTGATCCGCCTGTCTGGATGGACAAAAGGGATACGGAGGGAATAGGGAATGGGACGTAAGACATGGGAAACTATTTTTACTTTAGGACTAGCGGCCGGCTTGCTTGCCAGCTGTGGCGCCAATGAATCGGTGGATCAACAGGATTCAGCCCAACAAGAAAGCATGCACCAGGCGGAGGCATACGCTGGCGTCGTGAAGACCAGCATCTATGTGAAAGGCTATGAAGGCGGGCCTGGTGTACCGAAGCTCATCATCGAGCTGGAGGATGCGGTAGACAGTGTTGACCCGAGCGGCTGGCAGGTTATGACGGCTGGAGCGGAACGCACGGTGACGGATGTCTACACATCCGATGCGAACGGGAACCCGCAGGAAAACTCGAATTTCATCGCAGTAGATATGGAGACGGGCTTCAACGATGCGACTTTCAGCGTGATTGGCTCTCCGTTCACCTACAATACGACGACATCGATGAATGAATGGTCCACCACTTATGAGGTCGCAATCGCAGCGCCTTCCATCACGATTGAGGATGAGAACTACTCCTTGAGCATCACGGAAGATGCCATAAATAACCGCATCTCGCCGGATACCGATCTGTTCAATGCCAGAGGGACTTTCAGCGGCACTTACATGAATCCGTTGACGGACCAGGAAGAGGAAATGACACTTTCGACGGCCGCCTATGAACCGGAGTCCCTTGCCGAAGGGGAAGCAAATCCGCTGGTCATTTGGTTGCATGGGCAAGGAGAAGGCGGCACCGATCCGGATATCGCAATCCTTGGGAATGAAGTATCGGCCTTAGCCAAAGAGGAAATTCAGTCTTATTTTACAACGGATGATGTGACAGGTGCGTATGTTTTGGCAGTCCAAGCACCAACCTATTGGATGGATGAAGGGGACGGCACGAATGGCAACGGCAGCGGCATCTCCCGCTACACGAAAATTTTGATGGATACCATCAACGATTATGTCGCGGCACATCCGGATGTCGATACCGACCGGATCTATCTGGGCGGTTGCTCGAACGGCGGCTACATGACCATGAATATGGTCATCCAATACCCTGATTATTTTGCCGCCGCTTATCCAATCTGCGAAGCGTACGCTTATTACGAATACGAGCGCAAGAGTGACGGCACCTATGTGAAAACGGATGATGAGGCTACCGGGACTTCCGCGTTTGTGAAGACGGAACAAGTGTGGTTCACAGAGGAAAAAATCCAGGCAATCAAGGACCTGCCGATTTGGCTTGTCCAATCAGCCGATGATCCGGTTGTCGTCCCTGCGAACTACCTGCTGCCTACTTACCAGGCACTTGTCCAGGCTGGAGCGGAAAATACTTGGGTTTCCTACTTCGAAACGGTTGAAGGAACGGACAGCCCCGGTACGACTTACATGGGCCACTTCTCCTGGATTTATCTCTTCAACAACCAGGTGACAGGTGTGCAGGACAAAGCGGCAATCGCTGCATCTACTGACGCTGAAACGTTCGGCTTCGAGCCAAGCAACGCGAGCGGTGGCGGAACGGCTGCAGCAACAGTCGGCGAAACCACTTATGCCAACATTTTCGAGTGGCTGAACGATCAATCGAAATAAAAAACAGCAATCATCATCCTTGAGTCAGGGAGATGCATATGCTAAGATGGATGCATAACTGTATACGAAAAAGGGAGCTTGTGTCAGCAGGCTGAGAGGAAGTAATCAACTTCGACCGATTACCTGATTTGGATAATGCCAACGTAGGGAAATAACATTGAATGATTCTATTCAGCGGGAAATGCCTATTTTGGACATTTCCCGCTTTTTTTGTCGATTGAAACAAACTATCTGGAGGTATCCCATGTTCAAAACGCTATTCGAAAACGTCCAGCAACAGACGCCGCTGGTTCACTGCATCACCAATTATGTTACCGTCAATGATGTCGCCAATGTCCTCCTGGCAGCCGGAGGGTCCCCGATCATGGCTGATGCCCCCGAGGAAGTTTCCGAAATCACCTCGATTTGCGCAGCATTGAACCTGAATATAGGCACGCTGAACAGTCGAGCTGTGGAATCCATGCTGCTGGCTGGGCGCCAAGCCAATGCGCTTTCCCATCCCGTCGTTCTGGATCCGGTCGGTGCCGGGGCATCCCCTTTCAGGACTGAGGCCACGTTCCGTTTGCTGGAGGAAATTTCCTTTACCGTGATCAAAGGCAACATTTCCGAAATGAAAACGATCCATTCCGGAAGCGGCACGACGAAAGGCGTCGATGCCGACATCAGTGATGCCGTGACGGAAGAGACGCTCGAGGCCACGGTCGCCTTTGCCAAACGCTTGGCCGACCGCAATGATGCGATCGTCGCGATCACCGGCGCAATTGATATCGTCGCGGACCGCGACAGAGCCTACATCATCCGCAACGGACATCCGCAGATGGCGAAGGTGTCCGGGACCGGCTGCATGCTGTCGGCATTGATTGCAGCCTATTGCGCAGCTAACCCGGAGCAGCTGCTGGACACCACCGCAGCAGCGATATGCCTGATGGGAGTCAGCGGCGAATTGGCTTTCGAAAGGATGCTGAGCAATGACGCAGGGACGTCATCCTACCGCAGCTACATCATCGATGCAATCAGCAACATGTCGGCCGAAGCACTGGAAAGGGGCGCCAAAATTGAGAGTAGATAAGAATGATTTGCTGCTTTATGCAGTGACTGATAGGCAATGGCTGGGGGAAGCATCCTTGGCCGAACAGCTGGAAGAAGCTATCCAGGCGGGCGTCACTGTCGTGCAACTGCGCGAGAAGGCGCTGGATTTCGATGCCTTTGTCTCCTTAGGCAAGGAACTGCAGACCGTGGCCAGGCGCCATCGCATTCCCTTCATCATCAATGATGCAGTAGATGTGGCTTTGGCGTTGGATGCGGACGGTGTGCATGTCGGACAGAGCGATATGCAAGCCGGAGATGTCCGCAGCCGGATTGGCGAGGGAAAAATATTGGGTGTTTCTGCCCATTCCGTCGAAGAGGCGTTGGCAGCGGAACGGAATGGGGCCGATTATCTGGGTGTCGGGGCCATCTACGGGACAGCGACGAAACCGGATGCGAACGCGCTGTCGATCCAAACGGTGCAGCAGATCTGCCGCGCGGTCAGCATACCGGTTGTGGGTATCGGAGGCATTGCTGAAGGGAATATCCTTGACCTGAAAGGCAGCGGCGTCGATGGGGTTGCTGTCGTATCGGCGATCTTTGCGCAGCCGGACATCACAGCAGCCGTGAGACGGTTGCGCCCGCTGGTGGAAGAGGTGGTCCAATCATGAGAATGGAAGCGGCCATCTTCGATCTGGACGGGACGCTGTTGGATTCCATGCCGATTTGGCAAAGGTTGGGAGAAAAATATTTGCTTCAGAAAAAGTTGCAGCCGGCTCCGGGCCTGCAGGATGTATTGAAGACGCTGAGCCTACAACAGGCCGCCCGACATTTCCAAGCCGCCTATGGATTGTGCGAAACCGAAGAGACGATTATTGGGGAAATTGAAACAATCATCGCTGATTTTTACCGCTATGAAGTCCCGCTTAAAGCTGGCGCAGCGGAATACCTGCAGCAATTGCAGGATCAGAATGTGAGCATGGGCATCGCCACTGCGACCGAAAGGCGTTTGGCCGAGAGTGCTTTGGAACGGTTGGACATCCACAAGTATTTCAGCACGGTCCTGACCAACAGCGAGGTAGGGGTAGGCAAAAACAGTCCGCTCATTTACCAGCGGGCTGCTGCACAACTTGGAGCCCCTCTCGTGAATACCGTCATTTTTGAGGATGCCTTGCACGCCATCGAAACGGCAACGGCAGCGGGATTCCGGGTAGTCGGCGTCCATGATGAGACCGCGGAAAAGGACAGAGAGCGCATCGAAGCGCTGACGGAGCGGTTCATCTACTCATTTTCGGATTGGAAAGGATGATAAAAAAATGAAAACAGTATTGACGATAGCCGGTTCGGACAGCAGTGGCGGAGCGGGCATCCAAGCGGACCTGAAGACGATGATGGCGCACAAAGTTTATGGGATGAGTGTAATTACGGCATTGACGGCCCAGAATACCACAGGCGTTGCCGGCATCATGGAGGTGACGCCCGAGTTTGTGGCGCAGCAGCTGGATTGCGTCTTTCAGGATATCCGCCCCGATGCGGTGAAAATCGGCATGGTATCGAATACGGCCATCATCAAAGTCATCGCGGAGAAGCTGGCCGAATACAAGGCAGAAAATATCGTCGTGGACCCGGTTATGGTGGCAACCAGCGGCAGCAGCCTGATGCAGGACGATGCCAGCCAAGCCCTTCGGACATTGTTGCTGCCGCTGGCTGACGTGATCACCCCCAATGTGCCGGAAGGCGAAGTGCTGAGTGGCATCAAAATCAAGACGAAAACAGACATGCTGACAGCGGCAGAGCGCATCGCTTCGGCAGCGGGCACCGCTGTGCTCCTGAAAGGCGGCCATCTTGAGGACCGCGCCGACGATCTGCTCTTTATGGACGGAAAAAGCAGCTGGTTCGAATCGGAACGGATCGAAAACCCGAATACGCACGGTACCGGCTGTACGCTATCCTCAGCCATCGCAGCAAATCTGGCTTTAGGCCACGGAATGGAAGAGAGCATCCGTAGGGCTAAAGCCTACATCACCGGCGCGCTCCGCGACGGACTGGATCTGGGCAAAGGCAGCGGCCCGCTCAACCATGCTTACCGGATCAACTGAAAAATAAGAAAAGCCGGTCTCTACTAGATAGTCTGAGACCGGCCCTTTTTTTAGTTTTGTGTACACGCTGGACGGAGGAGTACGACGGAAATATGGCTCAGCTCCGGTGAAGGATCCGCTACCGGAGAACACCGGTAACTCTCGGCCCAATCTCCGAAGAAGCCAAGCTCATCGGAGATCGCACTCGTAATGCATTCCGAACTTCGGCGACGCCTTCGCTCGCCGGAGTTCGGAGCTTCTGTGCATTGGAAAGCTAACCCGGCCTTAGGCTTTAGTTCTGCGGTTGTAGCCGTGTTCCCCGAAAGGTTGTTTGTCATTCAGCCATTTTTCCTCCAGTTGTTCCAAAGCCTTCTTCTCGTTGAAGGAAGGATCTTCGCTCTTTTCCAGCACTTCCAGAACAGTGAAAGTGAAGGCTTCCGGCCCGAAGTGTTTCCAATCGGCTTGGAGTTCCTTATTGTTGTTTGCGCCCATATTCAAAATATGTTTCATGCCGTTCAAAGTCTTCAGGTTAGGGGTTTTACCGATGAAGATTTTTTTGTTCTCCATGTTCTGTACTTCGTAGATGCCGGCTTCGATCGGCACCTCTTCAAATTGACGACGCAGTTCTTTTTTCTCTGCCATTTTGCTATCAACCTTCTTTCTTGATTTACTCAGAATAATACGCAAATATTGATATTCCGTCAATTGAGTCAATCCAAAGAACAACGAGGCAATGGAGTGATACTGCACGATTAAATTCAGTACGTTTATAAATGCACTATCTCTTAATGTTCGGGAATACGAGTTTAAATATGATGAAAACGAATGAATTCTTTCCAAATTCTAAATAAACCCTCATTATTCTGTTGTTTTTATTTGTTATAATTTTGTTTAAAGTGAACATTCGGAATTTTGGGTTCTTGCGGAACAACACGCTACGGCGCTGGTGTCCGCAACGGTTCATATTTGCGATCGAAGGGAAGATGGAAGATGGGATTACTATTATTCGATTTTGACGGTACCTTGGCGGAAACATGCAAAATAAGCGAAATGGCTACAATGGATACATTTGAACATTTCAGCTATCCCACCCCAACTCCTGAACAACTGCGAGCAGATAGAGGAAAGCCCCATTTTGTGAAGTTTACCGGTTATCTGAAGAAGCAGGCGCTTTCCCCGGTCCAGATTGATAAGTTGATGGAAGTTTTTTGGGACAAATACGAAAAATATGAAAATATGTTGCTGGAACCATACGATCTGTCGCGGGAATCCTTGCTGGAACTGAAAGGGAACGGACACCATCTCGGCGTTATTTCCAACAAAGCAACAAAAGCTTTGTTGCGCAGTCTTGCTGCAGTGGATCTGTTGGACCTGATGGAAGTGGTCATCGGATTGGACAACATGAACCAGCACAAACCGAATCCGGAAGGCATCTTCACCGCTTGGGAGAAAATCCCGATGGCGAAAGAAGAGACCGTCATGATCGGTGATACTATCTATGATATGCAGATGGGAAAAATGGCAGGTGTAAAAACAGTCGGCATCACTTGGGGCGGCAGTTCCGCCCAAACCTTACGCGCGGAAAATCCGGATCGCATCGCCAATTCATTCGTGGAATTGGAAATCATCATCACAAGTCTGCTTGATGCTTAATATACAAGAAGAGCCGCTGTCCTTTTCCGGACGGCGGCTCTAATATTGATTTATCCCTTGTACACAGCGCTCTTTCAGGATAAAGTAGAGAGGTAGAAAAACAGACGTAGCCAAAGATGAAAGGAAACACTATGAATCCAGAACAATTTACCCAAGCCCTTGCCGAAAAAGGCATCCTTTTGAATGAAACGCAACTTGAACAATACGCAACTTATTTGCGTCTGTTGCGCGAGTGGAACGAAAAAATCAACCTGACGGCCATCACTGAGCCGGATGAAGTCTACCTGAAGCATTTTTATGACTCCATTTCGCTGGGCTTCCATATGGACTTCACCGAAGCGGAAGTCACGCTTTGCGATGTCGGTGCCGGCGCCGGTTTCCCGAGCATCCCGCTCAAGATCGCTTTCCCGAAATTGCAGGTTACGATTGTGGACTCGCTGAACAAACGCATCACTTTCCTGGATACGTTGGTTTCCGAATTGGGTTTGACGGGCGTCTCCTGCTTCCATGACCGTGCGGAAACCTTCGGCCAGAACAAGCAATTCCGCGGCCAATTCGATGTCGTGACTGCGCGTGCGGTTGCGCGCCTGAGTGTCCTGAGCGAATTGTGCCTTCCCTTGGCTAAAAAAGGCGGAACTTTCGTCGCCATGAAAGCTGCCAGCACGGAAGAGGAACTGCACGATGCGGAGCGCGCCATCGCAACTTTGGGCGGCAAACTCGAGGAGGATATCTTTTTTGAACTGCCGAACGGTGCGGGCGAACGCCATATCGTGAAAATCAAAAAAACCAAAGAAACGCCAAAGACTTACCCGCGGAAAGCCGGGACACCGAATAAGAATCCTCTGTAGATTCCGGATGGAAGCAGCCCGATCAGCCGCCAAAAGCCAGCTGATCGGGTTGCTTTGCATTTCCCGGACGGCAGTGGGGCGAATTTCTGGCACGGGTTTCATCGTATCCTATATTTTTCCAAACTTTTTTGTTACAATAGTCTGGTAAAGTTATAGCCTTTTTTATCATTTTCCGACAGAAGCCTCCCGCCTCAAGGAGTGAACCGTGCGCAGCCCAACGAGTAGGCGGAAGAAGAATGTCGGTAGGCGTCAGCCTAATTTTTTCGAAAAATTTCTGTTGTTAACGAAGACCCCTCCCATCCGACTACGAATGTATATTCTTGTGCAATAGGTATCGTAAGGAGGTGAATGACAATGATGATCCACAAAGCCTACAAGTTCCGGATCTACCCCAATCAACAACAACGCATCCTGATCGGGAAGACCATCGGCTGCTCCCGTTTCGTGTTCAACCATTTCCTGTCAGAATGGAATAAAACCTTTGAGGATACGGGATCAGGACTGAATTACTGTGCTTGTTCCGCCCAGTTGACGTTGCTCAAAAAGGAAACGGAAACGCTTTGGCTGCAGGAAGTCGACAGCATCGCGCTGCAGTCCGCGTTGCGGAATCTGAGCGCTTCTTTCGATCGTTTTTTCAAGAAGCAGAACCGTGCGCCGCGCTTCAAGACCAAAAGCAACCCCGTCCAATCCTACACAACCAAACAGACGAACGGCAACATCGCCATCGAGGGGAACAAACTGAAACTGCCCAAATTGGGCTGGCTCCCGTTTGCCAAATCCAAAGAAGTGGCAGGCAGGATCCTGAACGCCACCATCAGGCGCAATCCGTCCGGGAAATATTTCATTTCCCTCTTGGTCGAAACCGCTGTTCAGGAACTGCCGAAATCGGGTTCCGCTTGCGGTGTCGATGTCGGGTTGAAAGATTTTGCCGTCGTTTCAGACAATACCGTCCATGAGAACCCTCGCTTTCTCCGCAAACTGGAACAGAAGCTCGCAAAGGAACAAAAAATCCTTTCCAGGAGGTCAAGGCAAGCAAAAAGGGACGGACGTAAACTCGCCGAATCAAAAAACTACCAAAAGCAGCGCGTCAAGGTCGCCCGAAGCCACGAACAGATCCGCAATGCCAGAACCGATTATCTACAGAAAATATCGACAGAGATCGTCAAAAACCACGACATCATCGGCATCGAAGATCTGCATGTGTCCGGCATGCTGAAAAACAAGAAGCTTTCCAAAGGGATATCGGAAGCATCATGGGCGCAGTTTCGGATGATGCTGGAATACAAAGCAAAATGGTACGGCAAACAAGTCGTCGCCGTTGCGCGGAATTTTCCGTCCAGCCAACTCTGTTCCTGCTGCGGATACCAAAACAAAGACGTGAAGAATCTCGCGGTCCGGGAATGGGAGTGTCCGAAGTGCCACGCCCACCACGACCGGGATCTGAACGCAAGCATCAATATCAAGAATGAAGCCTTGAGACTTCTAACCGCAGGAAGCTGCGGGGCTAGCCTACTCAATGAACCGGGGGATACTCCGGTGTTCGTAGGAATCTCCCACATCTAAGCGAATGCGTAGGTGGGAGTAGTTCAAAAATAGACATACTGAGCGATAAATGATGATTCATTTTGAAGAAATGCGTAGGAGAAAAGGCGCAGGCATCGTTTTTTCTCTTTTTTTAGGCAAAAAAGTGGAACGGCGTCAGAGCAGCTTCAAATGAACGACAGAAAGTGGAGGAGAATAGATGGCACGAATTATTGCAGTCGCAAATCAGAAAGGCGGCGTCGGAAAAACGACGACCACCGTCAATTTGGCAGCTTCTTTGGCCTATTTGGGCAAAAAAGTTTTATTGATAGATAGTGATGCCCAGGGGAACGCCACAAGCGGACTTGGCATTTCAAAAGCAGATGTTGAAAAAGATATATATGATGTATTAGTGAATCAGGAACCCATCGCGAACGTCATCAGAGAATCCTCGCGGGAAAATTTATGGGTCGTGCCTGCAACCATCCAATTGGCAGGGGCTGAAATCGAATTGACGAACCAGCCGCATCGTGAAGCGCGCCTTTATGAGGCAGTGCAGTCTTTGCGCGATGAATATGACTTCATTTTTATCGATTGCCCGCCGTCGCTGGGTCATTTGACGATCAATGCCTTCACCGCCAGCGATTCGGTTCTGATTCCGGTCCAGTGCGAGTACTATGCTTTGGAAGGGTTAAGTCAACTGTTGAATACTTTCCGCCTGGTCCAAAAGCATTTCAATAAGGACCTGAAATTGGAAGGGGTATTATTGACGATGCTGGATGCTCGGACGAACCTCGGATTCGAAGTCGTTGATGAGGTCAAAAAGTATTTCAAAGAAAAAGTATACAAGACAATCATTCCGCGAAATGTCCGTTTATCCGAAGCGCCAAGTTACGGACAATCGATCGTTGACTATGATATCCGTTCAAAAGGAGCGGAAGTTTATCTTGAGTTGGCAAAGGAAGTGTTAGCAGATGGCGAATAAGAACAGCAAAGGGCTAGGACGCGGTATCGATGCGCTCTTCAGCAACTTTGAAGACATCGAGAAGATCGATGAAAAAACAGAAAAGGTGCAGGAGATCCCCTTAGACGAAATCCGCCCCAATCCTTATCAGCCGCGGAAAACCTTCGATGACTCGACTTTGCGCGAATTGGCGGACTCGATCATGCTGAACGGCGTCATCCAGCCGGTCATCCTGCGCCAATCCAGCGTGAAAGGCTATGAAATCATTGCAGGCGAACGCCGCGTGCGCGCTTCCCGTTTGGCCGGCAAAACAACCATCCCTGCCATCGTCCGGGAATTCGATGAAACGGCCATGATCGAAGTCGCCATTCTGGAAAATCTGCAACGGGAAGATCTGACACCGCTGGAAGAAGCGGAAGGCTACCAAACCTTGATGAACAAGCTGAATCTTACGCAAGTGGACGTAGCCCAACGGTTAGGCAAGAGCCGTCCGTACATCGCCAACCACCTGCGCCTGTTGAATCTGCCGCAGGACGTCAAGTTGATGTTGCAGGATGGATTGATCTCGATGGGACAAGCCCGTACGCTTTTGGGGTTGAACGATGAATCGCTGATCAGCGAATTGGCGAAACGCGCTGCTGAAGAGGGCATCACGGTCCGACATCTGGAATTGCTGGTCCAACAACTGAACAATCCTGGAGATGTCGCCAAAAAGAAAACCAAGAAGAAAAAAGAAACGAAACCGGTATACATCAAAGAAAGTGAAGAACGTTTGATGGACAAATTCGGAACATCCGTGCAGATATCCAGCAAGGGCGAAAAAGGCAAAATCGAGATCGAATACCTTTCACCAGCCGACCTGACCCGGATTTTGGATATCCTGGAAATTTCCCTGGACGATTAAAAACAGACGAAGAGATCAGAAAGAGGTGCATCTAGCCTTGGTACAACAAGATTATGGATTGCATGATGTGGTCGAAATGAAAAAACCGCATCCCTGCAAAAACAACTCATGGGAAATCATCCGAATGGGTATGGACATCCGGATCAAATGCCTAAAATGCGGGCAGATGGTCATGATGCCGCGCCGCGAATTCGAGAAAAAAATGAAAAAAGTACTGGCTAAGGCAGAAGAAACTGTCGAATAGGTCTTTGAATGAACAAATAAAAGCAATATAAGTGGAAAGAGTGTGAAGAAATGTCATTAACAGCAGGAATCGTAGGATTGCCGAACGTCGGTAAATCCACTTTGTTCAACGCCATCACCAAAGCGGGAGTGGAAGCCGCAAACTACCCATTCGCGACGATCGACCCGAATGTCGGAGTCGTCGAAGTTCCCGATGAACGTTTGAATAAATTAACAGAATTGGTGAAACCCAAAAAGACCGTCCCGACAACTTTTGAGTTCACGGATATCGCCGGAATCGTAAAAGGCGCCAGCAAAGGGGAAGGTCTGGGAAACAAATTCTTAGCCAACATCCGTCAAGTGGATGCCATCTGTCATGTTGTCCGTTGTTTCGAAGACGATAACATCACCCACGTCAGCGGTAAAGTGGATCCGTTGGATGATGTCGAAACCATCAACCTGGAACTGATTTTTGCGGACTTGGAGTCCATCGAGAAACGCTATACACGCATCAGCAAAATTGCCCGCACAAAAGACAAGGATGCTGTCCGTGAACTGGAGATTCTTGATAAAATCAAAAAGACCTTGGAAGAAGGCAAATCCGCTCGCACAATCGAATTCACGCCAGAAGAAGAACCGTTAGTGAAAAGCCTGTTCCTGTTGACGACCAAACCGGTTCTTTATGTCGCAAACATTTCCGAAGAGGATGTGATTGCCGGCGGAGACAATGAAATGGTCCAAGCTGTCCGTGAGTTTGCGGCGACAGAAGGCGCAGAAGTTGTCACCGTCTGTGCCCGCATCGAAGAAGAAGTGGCGGAACTGGATGATGAAGAAAAGGCTGAATTCCTGGCGGAGTTGGGCATCAAAGAATCCGGATTGGATCAACTGATCCGTAAAGCTTACACTTTGCTTGGCTTGGGAACATATTTCACGGCAGGCGAAAAAGAAGTCCGTGCCTGGACATTCAAATTAGGTATGAAAGCACCACAGACAGCCGGTATCATCCATTCCGACTTCGAACGCGGCTTCATCCGCGCCGAAACGGTTTCCTACGCTGACCTGTTGGCCTACGGCAGCATGCAAGCCGCCAAAGAAGCAGGAAAAGTCAGACTAGAAGGAAAAGACTACGTAGTCCAAGACGGCGACGTAATGGAATTCCGATTTAATGTATAAGAGTGTGATGAATCCCTTGGCATTTCAGATTTAGGGGTTCAGAACTCGACTATAAGGACACCGCATGTAATCAGGGGAGGATCTACCATTGGAAGAAACGAACAACATCAAACAAACAAAGGTCGAAAACCAAGCATTATGGCATACTTTGACGAAAAGAAATGAACAATACATGCTTGGACTCGACAGAACCTTGAGAGCTGCAAACCTGGAAGAGGAGCGCAGAGAGGAAATCTACAATAAGATGATGAAAGAATTGGTAGACGCCCAAAAAACCGGCAAAACCGCGCGTCAATTGTACGGCACAGTCTCGGAATGCGCAGCGAACATCCTGGTCAACCCGGCAGATGCGGAAGTGAAAACGCGTTCCGCGGATTGGCTGATCGCCGTGGATGGCGGCTTATTGCTTGGATCTCTTTTTGCGCTGATTTCAGGAATCTCTTTGCTGACCAACAGTGGAGAAGACGTCGCTGGAATGGGTCTGATCACCCTGATAATGAACTTTATCGTAGGCGGCATTGCTATGCTCATCATCTCCAAGTACACACCGAATCCGGATGCGCCAAAAGGTGAAAAAGGCTTCGGGAAATATATTTTTGCGACGACGGCAGCCATGTTGCTGTGGATGCTCATCATGACGGCGTCAATGATGCTTATTCCGGTAAGCGTGAATATCGCTTTGTCTGCGTGGGTATATATCGCGATTGCGGCTATAGGTTTTGCTGCAAAAGTATATCTGAAGAAAAAATATCATATCGTGGGTGGCATTTTGTAGGCCATCCATTGGTGAAGGCCGAGATGCAAATAAAAATTTGTATCTCGGCTATTTTCGTATATTGGCAGAAAAAATCTGCAAATGAATCCTTGGATGCAAATGCACGCGCAAATTCCGAACGTTATAACTGTTACCATTCAACAGCATTCGAGAAAAAGCGCTTCTATATGAGAATTGTATGATAAACGAAGGTTTGCGCTTGACGTAGGTTGTTGGTGGTGGTATTTTAGATGATAAAAATCAGCACAAATAAAAAGGAGTGTTCATCGAAAATGTCAAATTGGGAAACAAAATTCGCTAGAGAAGGTTTTACTTTTGATGATGTATTATTAGTCCCGGCCGAAAGCCATGTATTACCTAACGATGTGGATTTATCGATTGATTTAGCAAAGAATTTACACTTGAATATTCCTATCATAAGCGCAAGTATGGACACAGTAACCGATGCGGCAATGGCAATCGCTATGGCTCGCCAAGGCGGCTTGGGCGTCATCCACAAAAACATGACCATCGAAGCGCAGGCTGAAGAAGTGCACAAAGTAAAACGTTCCGAAAGTGGTGTCATCATCGACCCATTCTTCTTGACTCCTGATCACTTGGTTGCCGAAGCAGAGAATTTGATGAGCAAATACCGCATCAGCGGTGTGCCTGTTGTCAATGATATGGAGGACCGCAAGTTGGTAGGTATTTTGACGAACCGCGATTTGCGCTTCATTGCAGATTACCAAGTTCCGATCGGCGATGTCATGACCAAAGAACATTTGGTTACCGCTCCTGTAGGGACTTCGTTGAAGGATGCGGAATCGATCCTGCAAAAATACAAAATCGAAAAATTGCCTTTAGTAGATGAGAGCGGCCGTCTGGCTGGCTTGATCACGATCAAGGATATTGAAAAAGTAATCGAGTTTCCCAACTCCGCAAAAGATGCACACGGCCGTTTGATCGTTGCGGCAGCAGTAGGTGTAACCAGTGATACATTCGAACGCGCGCAGGCATTGTTGGATGCCGGCGCAGATGCAATCGTCATCGACACAGCGCATGGCCACAGCGCCGGCGTTATCCGTAAAATCAAAGAAATCCGCGACAAATTCCCGGAGGCAACTTTGATCGCCGGTAACGTAGCGACTGCAGAAGGAACCCGCGCGCTGTTTGACGTCGGGGTAGACGTAGTCAAAGTCGGAATCGGACCGGGCTCCATCTGTACGACACGTGTTGTAGCCGGTGTCGGGGTTCCGCAGATCACAGCTATCTATGATGCTGCAAGCGTGGCAAGAGAATACGGCAAAGCGATCATCGCTGACGGCGGAATCAAGTATTCGGGAGACATCGTCAAAGCGATGGCTGCCGGTGGACACGCAGTCATGCTGGGCAGCATGTTGGCAGGTACTGATGAGTCTCCGGGCGAATTCGAAATCTTCCAAGGTCGTCGTTTCAAGACTTACCGTGGTATGGGCAGTCTGGCAGCGATGGAAAAAGGTTCAAGCGACCGCTACTTCCAAGGCGGCGTAAATGAAGCGAAGAAAATGGTTCCGGAAGGCATCGAGGGTCGCGTGGCCTATAAAGGCGCAGCCAGCGACATCATCTTCCAACTGCTCGGTGGTGTCCGTTCCGGTATGGGCTATGTAGGGGCCGGCAATCTGCAAGAGCTTCGCGACAATGCACAATTCATCAAGATGTCCGGTGCCGGATTGATCGAATCCCATCCGCATGACATCCAAATCACAAAAGAAGCACCCAACTACTCCATCCATAGATAAACACGCAAGAAATCAAAATGTCCGGGACACTTGTTCCGGGCATTTTTCTGTTCACGGTTCAGCGAGGCTTTCTGATATAATTAAAGCGGAATTTCTTTAGGGTTCCTTAAGCAAAAATTTAAAACATTTTGGTACGATGAGAGCAAATATGCATTTTGAGGAAAGGGTTGTCCTATATGAATAAAGTGTTGATCGTCGATGATGACAGGGAAATTGTTGATTTATTGAGCATCTATTGCAAAAATGAAGGGTACGATCCGATCAAAGCCTATGACGGCGTAGATGCCTTCCGGCAGCTGGAGGAAAATGCGGACGTCCAGTTGATCATTTTGGATGTAATGATGCCGAAGAAAGACGGCATCTCGGTAGTGCGGGAGCTGCGGGAGCAGAACAATCCGATCCCGATCTTGATGCTGAGCGCAAAATCCACGGACATGGATAAAATCCAAGGGTTGACAACCGGAGCGGACGACTATGTGTCCAAGCCGTTCAACCCGCTCGAAGTAATGGCCCGCATCAAGTCGCTATTGCGTCGGACTACCATGCAGGCGGATGCCACAGAGGTGGACGCGATCGAAATCGGCCCGCTGATCATCAAAAAAGATTCCCATGAAGTGAAGACACTGAACGGAAAGAGTATCCAATTGACTGCGTTGGAGTTCGGTATCCTGCATCTATTGGCGAGCCATCCGAACCGCGTCTTCAGCGCCGACGAAATTTTTGAGCGCGTTTGGCAGCAGGAGAGCATCGTATCGGCCAAAACCGTGATGGTGCATGTGAGCCATCTTCGCGATAAGATTGAAGAAGCTACAGGCGGCGAAAAAGTCATCCAGACAGTGTGGGGTGTAGGCTATAAGATCGGGGAATAGACTGAAAAAGTCAGTTGAGTCGGGAGGTCCAGGTTTGTTTAACAAGTTGAAGAAAAAGGAACTGAGTGAACTTGTTTTTGAAGGAGCATTGACGCTGGCTATCGTCTATCTGCTCTACATCGGCATGGAGCTGATGTTCACCCGGTTGGTTGCGGCTCCGCCAGCGATTTTGAGGCAAATCCCTTCCTTGCGGCGATTCGTGATGGTGGTTGACGCATTTTTGACCATCTACGATGATGTTTTCCAATGGATAGCGGCGATTTTTGCGGCCATCTTCACTGGGTGGCGTTTGGTCAGGAGATACAAGCAGATGCAGTTGACGCATATCCTGGATGAGCTGCATTATATCGCAGCCGGGCACTTCGATCATCGGATCGACGCGAACAATGCCGGCAGCTATGTTGACGTTGTGGACAGCATCAACACGCTGGTGGAAAGTACCGTCCAAGCCATGGAAGAGGAACGGAAAATCGAACAATCCAAGGATGAACTGATCACGAACGTCAGCCATGACATCCGCACCCCTTTGACTTCCATCATCGGCTACCTGGGATTGATAGAGGACAAGCAATTCAACAGTGAAGAAGATGCCTTGCGTTACATCCATATCGCTTACACAAAGGCCCTGCAGATGAAGGTGCTTGTTGATGACCTTTTCGAATACACGAAAGTGCGTCAACCTACGACACCGCTCCTGTTGAAGACAATCAACATAGGGAATTTTTTGGAGCAGATCGTCGCAGATTACGAACTGGAGTCGCGCAAGCGTCATATGGAGATTGAGGTAATCATGAAGACGAATCCGTTGATGATCGAAATGGATGTCGATAAAATGGCCCGCGTCTTCAATAATCTGATTTCCAATGCTCTGAAGTACGCGCATGGCGGCACGTGGGTCCATATCGAAGCCGAAAAGATCGGTTCCGAGGTGATTGTTGCCGTGAAAAATAATGGGGAGCGCATCCCGGAAGAATCGCTGCAGGAGTTGTTCGGGCGCTTCTACCGGGTGGAGAATTCCCGTTCGAAGGAGACGGGCGGGACAGGGCTTGGGTTAGCGATCGCCCAAAGTATCGTCACGCTGCATGGCGGGTATATCTATGCGGAATCGGATGAGGAAGAAACTAAATTCGTGCTGCATCTCCCTTTGAAACAGACCTCTGCCATCAAGGAATAAGGAACGTACACTTTCTGTATGCGTTCCTTTTTTTGGTTGTCTTTTTGCAGTATTTCCGCTAACATAGAAGGGTATATGAACCGAACGAAATGACTGATTGGAGATAACTACAGACAATGATGACTATAAAAAACAAAAAAATGATCATGGGAACAATTTCGGCTGCCTCTGTATTGGTGAACAGCCTGTTTGCTGCACCGGTTGCCTTGGCTTCTGAACAACCTTCTGTCGATGCGAAAGCCGCCTTCGTTATAGAAGACGAAACCGATAAAGTGCTTGTGAATCAAAATGGGGAAGAACCGCTGGGTATCGCCTCAATGACAAAAATGTTGAGCATCTATTTGATACTGGAAGCCATCGAGGAAGGCAAGTTGACTTGGGACAAGCAGATCACTATTAGTGATTACGTCTATGAAGTCAGTCAGAACTATAATTTCTCCAATGTACCTTTGCGCCAGGACATCACCTATTCTGTTGAAGAACTGTACCAATCCGCATTGATCTATTCCGCAAACGGCTCAACAATCGCTTTGGCGGAAGCTCTGGCTGGATCGGAAGCGAAATTCGTCGATCTGATGAAGGACCAATTGGATGAGTGGGGCGTAGAAAATTACGAGCTCTACAATGCGACAGGCTTATCGAACAGCGATATGCCGGAAGAGCATCTTTATCCAGGCGCTTCCGCTGATGCATACAACAAAATGACAGCGCGCGGAGTAGCCATGGTTGCGGATCATCTGATCGATGATTATCCTGAAGTTCTGGAAACGACATCCGTTCCGGAGATGGCTTTCAAAGCAGGGACTTCCGATGAAATCATGATGCACAGCTACAACTTGATGTTGCCGGGCATGTTCTATTACCGTGAAGGTGTTGATGGCCTGAAGACCGGCACAACGTTGGAGTCCGGTGCATCCTTTACTGGGACTGCTATTCAGGATGAAATGCGCATCATCACTGTTGTCATCGGCGCTGATGAGGGCACCAAACGCTTTTCGGAAACCGGACGTTTGATGGACTATGCCTTTTCGACTTTCGAGAAGACGACAGTAGCGGCGAAAGGCGATGCTGTTTCCACGCAAGATGCGATTTCTGTAGCCAAAGGTAAGCAAACAGAAGTCGGACTAGTCTACAATGAAGACCTTGTGACTGTTACGGAAAAAGGCGTCGAAGAGCTGGCGCTCGCAACTGTTTTCACACCGGCTGAAGAGAGTCTGAATGAAGATGGCGAGATTGAAGCGCCGATCGAAAAAGGAACTGAAGTCGGAACTGTGGCAGTGACGGTCGAAGGCGACGAGTTGGGTTATCTGGATGGAACGACTTCAGAGGATGTCAAAGTCGCAGTGGCAAGCAGCGTCGAAAAAGCCAATATCTTTGTGCGCGGCGGCCGCGTTGTCGGAGGCTTGTTCGAAAAAGCTTGGCAATCAATAGCTGATTTTGTCGGAGGTTTTTTTGACTGATCCTGAATAACTGCAGGCTAATCTGGGCCAGCCACTTTATTGACAGCACAGGTTTTGTTCAGTAAAATGAGGGTATCGAAGTTTAGACTAATTGAATAGAGAAAGCCATGCATGTGACCAGTAGATGATGTGAAGCGCCCCAGAGAGTCAGTGGTTCGGTGAGAACTGACCCTTCACCTGTTGAATCCGCACATGAAGCGAACGATGAAAACAAGAAATTGACTAAATTGTTCCGGATCCGTCCGTTAACGCAATGAAGCGCAGTCCGTCCTGTTTGGATCGGGCTGAAGTTGGGTGGTACCGCGAACGTTAAAGCCATTTCGTCCCAGATTGTTCTAGGGATGGAGTGGCTATTTTTGTACAGATAATGAGGAGGAAAGAATATGTTGGATGTAAAATTATTGAGGGATGAATTTGATGTTACAGCGGAAAAGTTGGCTGGACGCGGAGTGAAAACGGAGGAGTTGGCTACATTCAAAGAATTGGATGCGCAACGCCGGGAGAAACTCGTTGAAACAGAAAACATGAAACAATACCGAAATGGTGTTTCCCAGGAAATCGCACAATTGAAACGCAACAAAGAAAATGCGGATGACAAGATCGCCGAAATGAAAGAGGTCGGCGACAAAATCAAAGCCTTGGATGAAGAACTGAATGCAATCGAAGAGAAGACGACTTTCATCGCCACAAGGTTGCCTAACTTGCCGCATGCCTCCGTTCCTGTTGGTGCGGATGAAGAGGACAACGTGGAAGTAAGAAGATGGGGGACGCCGCGCGCGTTCGATTTCGAGCCGAAAGCCCATTATGACATCGCCGAAGCATTGGATATCTTGGACTTCGAACGCGGCGCTAAAGTGACCGGCAGCCGTTTCGTCTTCTATAAAGGCCTGGGTGCACGACTGGAACGCGCTTGCTACAACTATATGTTGGACCTGCATACTGAAGAGCATGGCTACACGGAAATGATTCCTCCTTATATGGCGAATGAAGCTTCCTTGTTCGGTACGGGACAATTCCCTAAATTCAAAGAGGATGTTTTCCAGTTGACGGACGAACGCAATTTCACGCTGATTCCGACAGCTGAAGTTCCTTTGACGAACTATTACCGAGATGAAATCATGAATGAAGCGGATCTGCCTGTCTATTTCACGGCAATGAGCCCATCTTTCCGTTCCGAAGCCGGAAGTGCAGGACGCGACACAAGAGGTTTGATCCGTATGCACCAATTCCATAAAGTGGAGATGGTGAAATTCAGCAAACCGGAAACTTCCTATGAAGAATTGGATAAAATGACGGATGATGCTGAAGCCGTACTGCGAGGTTTGAACCTGCCGCACCGCACCATCACGTTATGCACGGGAGACATGGGCTTCTCGGCAGCCAAAACTTACGATATTGAAGTCTGGATACCTGCTCAAAATACCTACCGGGAAATCAGTTCTTGTTCAAACACAGAAGCATTCCAGGCCCGCCGCGCGAAAATCCGTTACCGCAACGAAGAAACCGGAAAACTGGAATTTGTGCACACCTTGAACGGCTCCGGACTGGCTGTCGGCCGTACTGTGACTGCCATATTAGAGAACTATCAAAACGAAGACGGTTCCGTCACTATCCCGGATGTACTTGTGCCATACATGGGCGGCGTCACAAAAATAACCAAAGAGAACGCAAGCAACAAACGCTGATCGCAAGCAAGACATGCACGTAAGTTCTTGGGCATATGTTACAATCATTTCAGACGAAAATGCACACGAAAGGAATGATGAAAGTGACAGAATCAAAATTGGAAAAAGCTACTTTTGCCGGGGGATGTTTTTGGTGTATGGTCAAGCCGTTCGATAGTCTTCCGGGAATCGAATCAGTCGTTTCCGGTTACACGGGCGGACATACAGAAAATCCGACTTATGAAGACGTATGTTCCGGGACAACCGGTCATACGGAAGCTGTTCAAATCACCTTTGATCCAGCATTGTTCCCATACAAAGATTTGGTGGAGGTATACTGGCAGCAGACAGATCCCACTGATGCTATGGGCCAATTCGTAGATCGCGGTACCTCGTATCGTCCGGTTATTTTTTATCATACCCCGGAACAAAAAGAGATAGCGGAAGCATCGAAGCAAGCCTTGCAGGACAGCGGGAAATTCTCTAAACCAATCGTGACTTCCATCGAACCGGCACAACCGTTTTATCCCGCGGAAGAATATCATCAGGACTTCTACAAAAAAAGCAGTGCGCATTATCATGGGTATCGTTCCCATTCAGGCAGGGATTCGTATATCGAATCGCATTGGAAAAAGTAGACAATTTTCGAATCCAAAATTTAAGAAGGTTCATTCCGAAGAAATGACTTTGGGATGGGCTTTCTTTTTTGTATACTAAGAAAGTATAAAATTTTTCGGAATGAAAAGTGCTTCACCGCAGGTGTTTCACACGTTTGCAAAATGTTTCATGCCATCAAATTTGATGGCCAGCTTCACGGGTAAGCCCTTCGGAAAAGGAAAAAGGAACCTCTTGTCTCTGCGAGCCAAGACATACT
>NZ_JBSQPW010000011.1:0-96459 GCF_055118575.1 Trichococcus sp.
GGCAGAGTCTGCTTACTCAAGATACTGAACCGCCGTGTACGGAACCGTACGCACGGTGGTGTGAGAGGTCGGAGCCTAAAGGCTCCTCCTACTCGATTGCGACGCCAAATTGTTGAATGTTCTTAGGATATTCGACAATTTCGGTCCGACAGGATGTCAAATTGTTGAATGTTTCTCGACATTCGATAATCTCGGCTTAATCGGGAATCAAATTGTCGGATGTACCTCACCTATTCAACAGTTTTGGCCACCGCGTTCTGCATTTCTTCTGAATCCTAGACTTGCTTTTCTTATTGAACGCGATGAGGTGTCAAGTTACCGGATAATGTCGGTTTCTGATAAATGCTTTCTTAGCCTGGAAATAGTATAATTGGGACAATTAAGAAGGCTGATTTTCAAGCTGACAGATGATAGGAGTTGAGGATATGCTGACGGACAGAATGAAGGTTTCGATCATTGCGGGCGCGCTTTTGGGCGTAGTCTGCATACTAGGTGCCCAGTTGCGATCCGGATTCGAGAAGGAGGCACTTTATCTTTTCGCGTTCTGGTATAACCGGCTGTTGATGGGTGTCGTCATCGGCTTAGCAAAGGAAACGCAGGAATTGAACCGGGCCTTGGGAAGAGGAGCCATTCTGGGACTGCTTGTTTCTTTCGCTTTCTACAGTTCAACAGGATTCGAAGATGCCATCGGTTTTGCGGCGGGCATCGCCTATGGTGTCATCATCGACTATGCCGCCTACAGATTCGCCAATAAGCACCGAGGCGGCAAGCATCTGAAGAGGGGCTGATGATTTGAAAGACAGAATCCAGGAAATTTCGGAAGAATTGAAGTTGGTCATCTCGGGGAAAACTTTCGATGCTTTATTGCCCCCCTTGCTGTTTGCCGTCGTCAATAGCAGATATCAGTTGACCGTCGCAAGCATCTTGGCGATTGCTTTGGCATTGCTGTTGGGAATCATCCGGTGGGCAAGGAAGCAACCGTTGCGCTATGCTTTGGGTGGTTTGGTGGGAGTCATGGTTGCTTCCGCAATCGCCTATTTCTCGAATAATGCCGCCAATTATTATCTCCCTAAAATAGCATCCAGCGCATTGCTTGTGTTGGCGGCGCTGGTGAGCCTCATTCTGGGGAAACCGATGGCGGCTTTGACGAGCCATTTGACACGTGGCTGGGATTTGGATTGGTATTGGCGCAAGGATGTGAAACCGGCCTATCAGGAAGTGACGGTTTTTTGGTTGCTGCTTTTTCTGATGCGCTTGGCTTTACAGTTCACTTTATACAGTCGCGGGGATGTTATCGAGTTGGCTTGGACCAATACACTCTTGGGGCTTCCGTTCACGATTGCAGGATTGATCCTCAGCTATCTCTATGGCATTTGGCGCCTCCGCAACCTTAAAGGGCCCAGTGTGGAGGAGCACCGCGAAGGGAAACCGCAGCCGTGGGAAGGGCAGACACGTGGTTTTTGATTAGGTGGATTTCGGAAAGAAGGAATCTTGATGGAAAAAGCGGGAACCGTCGCACTATAGGGCCGGTATGCCAATTGTATTTCCTGTAAATACCTGTTTTTACTGCTGAGGCTGCTGCTCGTTGGTGGCGGAATATAAACTGGGATACAAATGGATCACCCGCATCGAACTGTCCGATGACGCGGACTATGAAGGATACTGGGAACAGCGTGGATTTGACAATGAGGCGGATGCCAACCCATGAAGCGGGCGACTGAAGAGAAGCTTAGGCTGTATCCGCGCATAATGCGTATTCCAAGAAAGTCAGAATGGCCGGGGCTTTTGTCCTGACCATTTTTTTGTCGCAAATCAGTTTTCTCAAAAATATAGTCTGGAGTCTCAGCATTTGGTATGATGGACCTATCTTTTTTAGGAAATGTACCAGGCCTTCGGCAATGCCCGAAAGAGCGATTGAACAAAAAAATAATAATATTGATGAGGAACACTATGATACTTGTGATAGATAATTATGATTCCTTCACCTACAACCTTGTCCAATATCTGAAGCAATTGGATGAGCAAGTTGTGGTGAAACGGAACGACAAAATAACAATTGAAGAGGTAGCGGCTTTGGATCCGCTGATGATCTTGATTTCCCCGGGTCCGAAGACACCCGATGAAGCAGGCATCAGTCTGGCTGTCGTCAGACATTTCGCAGGAGCCATCCCGATTCTGGGCATCTGCCTGGGACATCAGACGATTGCCGGGCTCTTCGGTGCGGAAATCGTGAAGGCGAAAGAGCCTATCCATGGCAAGGTTCATGCTATCCAGCATACCGGAAAAGGCGTTTTTCAGGGCTTGAAAAGCCCGCTGAATGTCACAAGGTACCATTCCCTGATTGTGGAAAAGGGGAGCCTTCCGGACTCGTTGGAGGTTACCGCTTGGACGGAGGAAGGCGAAATCATGGGATTTCTTCATCGCGAAGAGTTGATCGAGGGGGTCCAGTTCCATCCGGAGGCGATCCTGACGGAGCATGGTTTGGATATGTTGCGCAATTTTTATGAGCGCGCTAAAAGAAAGCGGGAAGGAGAGATTGATGATGAAGAAAAGCACGGCTGAGATCGTGATCAAGGAAATCGCCACAAGCCTGTCGAGTTTCGAACTGTTCTCTCTGTTCCGCGACCGCAGGCACTGTTTTTTCCTCGACAGCGGGATGGATCCGAAAAAATTGGGACGCTATTCCTTCATCGGCTTCGATCCCGAACGGACGCTGACCGCGACAGCGGATGTGGATACTTTTGCAGAACTGAAAGCACTGTTGGAAGAATATCAGCTGGACTATGCAGGCGAGCTCCCTTTCATTGGCGGAGCTGTCGGTTTCTTCGGCTATGAGCTGCGCCATCAGGTGGAGCTGTTGCCGAAGGAAGCGATTGATGATGTCCGGATTCCTGACAGTTTCTTCGGCATCTATGACGGGGCGGTCGTGGTGGACCATCTTTTGAATAAGGTTCATCTTGCCTCACCGGGCTTTTTTGGTGATCCGGAAAAGTGGGTGGACGAGACGGAAAAGGTCATCCTGACTGCGGAAGGGATGGATTTTCCGGTTCCGCACTCGGGATTGGTCGATGAAGCGAGACCGAAGCTTACCGCAAACATGACAAAGGCTTATTATTTGGACGCGATCGCCCGCATCAAAGAGTATATCCGTTCCGGCGACATCTATCAGGTCAACATGACCCAACGTTTCCAGTGTAGTATGGAATCATCGCCCTACGATCTGTATACACGTTTGCGCAACATCAATCCCGCTCCATTCGCCGCCTACATCGACTTCGGCATGGGGCAGCTGTTGAGCAGTTCTCCGGAGCGTTTTTTGCAGATCCGCAACGGCAAGGTGCAGACTCGGCCAATCAAAGGCACCCGACCACGGGGCGTCACCAAGCAAGAGGATAGCGTGAATCGCCAAGAGCTGTTGGAAAGCGAGAAGGACCGTGCTGAGCTGTTGATGATCGTCGATCTGATGCGCAATGATTTGGGCCGAGTCTGCAAGACAGGCAGCGTCAAGGTCACGGAAATGTACCATATCGAGGACTACAGTACCGTTTTCCAACTCGTTTCGACAGTCGAAGGGGAATTGGAGGATGGCATCCATGCGCTCGATTGCATCAAAGCAGCCTTCCCGGGCGGATCGATAACAGGGGCGCCGAAAATTAGGGCGATGGAAATCATCGACGAAATCGAGCCGACCCAACGCAACATCTATACCGGATCGATCGGTTATATCGGGTTCAACGGCGATACCGATCTGAACATCGTCATCCGGACGATCCTGCAAAAGGGCGATACCGTCTATTTTCAGGTCGGCGGCGGCATCGTCTGGGATTCGGATGCGGAAATGGAATACGAGGAGACGCTTGTGAAGGCGAAGGCGCTCATCGAGGCACTGCAGGCTGAATTACCAACGGGAGGGGAATGATCATGCAAGTATTTTTGAATGATGCCTATATTGAGGAAGACTCAGCGCTGGTCAGTCCACTGTCCCCGGGCTTCATGTACGGATACGGCGTTTTTGAGACGATCCGTGTCTCTGACAAAAAAGCGTTGTTTCTGGACCAACATCATGGGCGCATGGTCCGGGCGCTGTCGATTCTGGGGATGACTTGCCCCTATAAAGAAACCGAGCTCCAGCCGATCATCGAAAAACTGTTGGAGCTGAATGCCATCTCCGACGGGTTCGTAAAGGTCGTCTGCAGCAAACCGACACCGAAAAAAGGGCCGCAGCAGGAAGCGAATATCCTGATCCTGACAGGTATGAAAACCTACAATGAGCAATATTCGACAGGATTGAAAGTGTGCCTGGCCGATACGAGAAGGAACGAATTCTCCAAACTCGTCGGCATCAAAAGCATGAACTATACGGAAAACATCTTGGAAAAGGAAGCGGCAACAAATGAAGGCTTTGATGAAGCTATCTTTTTGAACACGCATGACCATGTCGCAGAAGGCTGCGTTTCGAATGTTTTTTGGGTGAAGGACAGCGTGGTTTACACGCCGTCACTGAACTGCGGTATCCTGGAAGGGACTGCAAGAGCGCGGGTAATTGAGAGATGCGCAGCACTTCGGATTCCCATCCGAGAAGGAGCGTATGGTCTGGATGAACTTCTCAGAGCGGACGAAGTTTTTCTCACGAATGCCCTGATGGATGTCATGCCGGTGAACCGGCTTGAGGAGCGGCGTTTCGACATTGGGGCCTATCAAATAGTGCCCCAGCTCCGGCGAGGCTGATGCCCGCCGGAGGACAGCGGTGACTTTCGGCCGCAACTCCGACGAAGCTGCCGTCACCGGAGAACGCCAGCAAATTACCGGCTGAACTCCGGCGAAGCCTGCGTTCCCCGGAGCAAAAGAATAAAAACCACCCGGAAAGCATAGGTCCGCAAGAAAGGAAAAACCCACTAAAATGGAAAAATGCGAACAGATCGAAAGAAGCCTCATCAAAAAATATCGAAAGCAGTTATGGCGGCCCTTCATCAAAGCGATCCAGGAATACGAACTGATCCAGAACGGCGACAAGATTGCCGTCTGTATCTCCGGCGGGAAGGACTCGATGCTGATGGCCAAAATGATGCAGGAGCTGCAGCGCCATGGACCGCTCCAATTCGAGCTTGTCTTCCTGGCGATGAATCCGGGATACAGTGAACAGAACCAACAACAGATTTTGGATAATGCCGCATTGATGGGCATCCCGCTGACCGTTTTCGAGTCGTCCATATTTGATGTCGTGGAGAATGTCGAGTCGTCCCCTTGTTATCTTTGCGCACGCATGCGCAGGGGCAGCTTGTACCAAAAAGCCCAAGAACTCGGCTGCAATAAGATCGCTTTGGGTCATCATTTCGATGACGTCATCGAGACGATCCTGATGAATATGTTCTATGGCGGGACCATCGAAACGATGATGCCGAAACTGCACAGCCGGAATTTTGCAGGGATGGAACTGATCCGGCCGCTTTACAACGTGAAAGAAGCGGATATCATCGCCTGGAAAGACTACCATCAACTGACTTTCCTGCAGTGCGCCTGCCGTTTCACAGAAATGTACGACAACCAACCGAGTGATCTGGGCGGTTTCAAGCGCAAAGAGGTGAAGGCATTGATTGGGCAATTGCGCGAAACGAGTCCGCTCATCGATGCGAATATTTTCCAGAGTGTGCAGAGCGTGAATCTTGAAAAAATAATTTCTTGCCGCGATGGGGACGGAAGACATCATTTTCTTGAAAAATACGTTGCTAGGGCTGAAAGCACACAGTCGGATATGGTAGAATGAGTCGAGCCTCCGCAAAATGGAGAACATGAATAGGGAGTTGAAAGAAATGACCTTGTCATTCGAAGAAAAAAAAGCGATATTTGGTGAGTATGAAGAACTGACGGCCGTGCCGGTCTCGATGAACCGGATCAATTATCATTTCAATGCGAGTGCGGTGGACCACAAGATTGTTGTCCGCTTCCTGCATCCAAACGGCAATGCCTTCATTTATGCAGGCTACCTGCCGAAAGAAGAGACGGAAAAAGGCTATATTTCCGTTTTGGAAAGTGACGAAGGAACGATCCGCTTCCTGTTGGAAAAGGCGATTTCCTTCCTGAAAAAGACAGCGGACGGCTATGTGGAAGGCTATTCGGAAAAATGGGTGGATCCTTCTGGAGAAGTTCTGTTGCTGATCTACGACAATCCGATGTGGTCGGTTGCTTTGAAGAACGGCCAAATCGAAGGGATCTTCAAGACCCGCGATGCGGCTGTCGGTTATCTGAATGATGAAGGTTTCTCGCGGACCAATTGACCGCCAAAAGTATGTGAAAGAGAGGTTGGCATGGGAATCAGACAATTGCTAGCAGACTATGTCCCCTTTAATGAGCAGGAAGCAAAGGATCGTGAGCTGATGCTCCGCTATCTGGATCAGTTCGATGATCTGTTCAGGCGCGAGAATGAGTTCGCCCATTTCACTGCTTCAAGTTGGGTCGTCAATCGCGACCGAACCAAGGTGCTGATGGTCTACCATAACATCTACCGTTCCTGGTCCTGGATCGGCGGCCATATGGATGGCGAAACCGATTTTTTGGAGACAGCCATCCGGGAAACGAAGGAAGAGACGGGTATCGAGCAGGTTCAGCCTGTATCGCAGGAACTTTTTTCGCTTGAAATATTGAGTGTGGACGGGCATGTCAAAAACGGCAAACAGGTAGGGACGCATGTGCATCTGAACCTGACTTACCTGTTGGAAGCGGACGAAACACAGCAGACAAACATCAAACCGGACGAAAACAGCGGGGTCGCCTGGATGGGATTGGATGAGGCGCTGGCCAAGTGCAGTGAGTCTTACATGAAGCTCATTTACGCCAAACTGAACGATAAATTGAACAGAATACAATAGCCGATCAACGCCGATGGTTCCCGTTTTCCATCTGCGGAGAAAAGTGGCATAATGACAGGGGAAAGCATCGATTGCGCCGAAGAAAAACTTCGGCGGATAGGTGCAGCCGCTGTTTTTTTAGCCATTTGCACTGTCGGGGTCGGCATGAAAAAGGTCAAGGGGGATTTTATACATGAATAAAATTGTTCCGCATTTTTGGTTTGATACGCAGGCAACAGAAGCTGCCGCATTCTATACCTCACTGTTCGATAATTCCAAAATCACGAGCGTCAGCCAAATCCATAATCCACCACCATATGGAACTGCAGATATTGTCTCTATGACGTTGGCTGGTCAGGATTTCATGGCAATCTCGGCAGGGCCGTATTTCCAATTCAATCCTGCCATTTCCATCCGTATCGATTGTGCATCAATGAAGGAAGTCGATTTTCTTTGGGAAAAACTTTCGGAGGGCGGCGCGGTACTCATGCCGTTGGACGCATATCCTTTCAGCAAAAGATATGGTTGGACCGAGGACCGCTATGGGCTGTCCTGGCAAGTCATGTACGTCGACGACCGGGAGATCGAGCAGAAATTGACTCCTACGTTGATGTTCACTAAAAAACGATGCGGCAAAGCCGAGGAGGCGATCCTTTTCTATGAGTCGATCTTTTCAGATACCAAAATCGATGGAATGGATTATTACGGAGTTGGGGAGGAACCGGATGCGCCGGGAACGGTCAGGTTCGCTTCTTTCAAGCTGGAAGACCAAACGTTCGCAGCCATGGACAGTGCCCAGGCCCATGATTTTGAATTCAATGAAGCCGTCTCTTTCATTGTCAATTGCGATACTCAGGAAGAAATCGATTACTATTGGGAAACCCTGTCATATGAACCGGAAGCGGAAAACTGCGGCTGGCTGAAGGATAAGTACGGGATATCTTGGCAAATCGTTCCAGCGGACATGAACGAGATGATGCTGACTGCAGATCCTGAAAAATTGGCGCGCGTTACAGAGGCGACTCTGAAAATGAAAAAATTAGATCTTGCGGAACTGAGAAGGGCTTATGAAGGATAGTCACTGTTTTTTTTCGGAATGAAGGATGCAGAGTATGAAAAGATTGAAAGAACAGTTCGGTGGTTCCCAACAGCGAGCTATGCTTGAAACGGTAGGCGTACAGACCGAATTGAATCTGTAGCCGGGTCAGCAGGCTGAAAGTCTGTGATGGGATACGAATGCGTCATTTTCTTTTACCAAGAACATGTTCTATTTGCTATAATGGACCCTGAGGTGAATTCATGAAATTCGTAGTGGCAAGGACATTCAAAAAAAACGGTAGTGCGGCAATCGCAATCGATGCGGTGCCATCCATTTTTGGCTATTCGGAAGAATTGGAGCAGCGTTTCGGGCGGAAAATCGAGGTTCTGCTACTGAGTGGGGACTCCGTGGAAGCTTTGGAAGAGGCGTGGCCGGAATACGCACCCATCGCGATGGCGGACAACAGGGAAACATTTGAGCGCATGATAGAAGAAAAAGTCATCCGGAAAAAATAGCATCGGATCGACGCGGGAGCATACCGGAATGCTGCCGCGCCGGTCTTTTTTGTTTTAAATTCTCGGATGAACCTTGGTCTGGTATAATCGAATCAGAATCAAAAAGCCAAGCCAAATGACCGCTTCGGCGGCCAAAGATAAAAGACAAAGTAGATGAGAGGAGGGGCCTTTTACCGCACGGATCCACCAATCAGCGGATCCTGACAGGTAAGGCAAGTAAAATGACCTTAAAACAATTAAGATATATGCTGGCGGTCGCCCAATACAAATCGATCAACGAAGCCGCAAAAAAATGCTTCATTTCGCAACCAAGCCTCTCGAACGCCATCAAGGACCTTGAGGAAGAAATCGGCTTGGAATTGTTCATCCGGACCGCCAAAGGCATCACTCTGACCGCGGAAGGCAGCGAATTCCTGAAGTATGCCCAACAGGTGGTCGAGCAAGCAGAATTGCTGGAACAGCGCTACCTCGACAAGAAACCGGCCAAACAATTGTGTTCCATCTCGACCCAACATTACGCGTTCGCCGTCAGTGCGTTCGTGAACATGATCAAAAAAAGCGGAGCGGATGAATACAAGTTCACATTGCGCGAGACGCGCACTCATGAAATCATCGAAGACGTCAAAAGTTTCCAGAGCGAAATCGGCATCCTGTATCTGGATTCGTTCAACCGCAATGCGCTCCAAAAAATTTTGCGGGAGAGCCAATTGGAGTTCCATCCTTTGTTTGAAGCGGAACCCCACGTCTTTGTCAGCGTCCGCAATCCGCTAGCGGCCAAACAGAGCGTTACCTTGGCGGACCTGGAGGATTATCCCTATCTCTCGTTCGAACAGGGGGAGCATAATTCCTTCTATTTCTCGGAAGAAATCCTCAGTACCGTGTTCCATAAAAAGAGCATCCTCGTCAGCGACCGCGCGACTTTGTTCAATCTTGTGATTGGTTTGAACGGATATACCATCTCCACGGGTGTACTTAGTGAAGAACTGAACGGCACGGACATCGTTTCGGTTCCGTTGAGTGTTGAGGACCGGATGGTGATTGGTTGGATTGCAAATAAGAAAGCAGGCATCAGCCGGCAAGCGGCGGCCTATATCAAGGAGCTAAAGGCAGTGATCCGAACCTACGGAAATTAAAGGGTTCGGCCTGCTTTTTGGTATAGGCTATAGCTATATCTGAATATATTTTTTTGGTGTTACTCTATATCTTCAGTTCATGGCATACTAGTGGAAATAAATGACTTTTTGTGGTAAGTCATCAGCAGACATGATCATTCTTACACAAAGTAAGTGTGCCTGGCAATCCGCACCTTGAACAAATTGAAGGAGGACATTAGTTATGAAGATTAGAGATATGATCAGCAAAGGGGAACCAACCGTTTCGTTTGAAATTTTTCCGCCGAAAAGCAACTACGCCCTTGAAACAGTGTTCGACACCTTAACCGAGTTGAAGGACCTGCATCCCGATTTCATTTCCGTGACGTATGGCGCAGGCGGGACCGCCCAAAGCAATACGGTCGAAATCGCATCGCGCATCAAAAAGGATTTCGGCATCGAATCGATTGCCCATTTGACCGGCTGCACCTCGACAAAAGAAGGAATGAAGAGGACATTGGCATCGATCAAGGAAAGCGGCATCGAAAATATCCTGGCTTTGCGCGGGGATATCCCACAGGAAAAATTGGCCGACAAAAATTGGAATCCGGAATACCGTTATGCTTCCGAGCTCATCGACGACATCAAAGCGGCTGGCGATTTTTCAATTGGAGCAGCCTGCTATCCGGAAGGACACGTTGATTCCATCAACAAAGTGGATGACCTGAAAAACCTGAAAAAGAAAATGGACCACGGCGCTGACTTCATGATTACGCAACTTTTCTACGACAACGATCAATTCTATCAATTCAAAGAAAAATTGGAGCTTGTCGGCATTGAACAGCCGGTCATTGCGGGGATATTGCCGGTCCTGAACATCAAACAAGTGAAACGGATCCAGGAAATTTCAGGCTGCAACCTGCCGCCTAAATTCCTGCGGATACTTGATAGATACGAGCACGATCCCGCTTCGCTACAGGAAGCCGGTATCGCCTATGCAGTCGATCAGATCATCGATTTGCTTTCTTCCGGAGTTGATGGCGTCCACATCTACACGATGAACAAGCCTGATGCAACCAGAAAAATCATGGAGAGCATTTCCTGTGTCCGCAAAGCTGTCTGCAGAAAAGAGCCACAGAGATGAAGACGGATCTGAAGCTGGTCGCAAAATATCTTGGCTTCGGCAATAAACAACCGGACGAACGGACAAAGAACGATATGGAGGCGATTGCTGATCAGTTTGAGCAGGCGGTCACCGGGAAATGGACTTATGGGCATTATCTTCTGGACCACTCCGTTGAGGGCTTGATCACGCTGGAAGGGACCGCTGTAGTGTTGGAAGGGAAAAGCATCACCCGTACGCTTAAGCGATGCAAGGAAGCCTATATCATGGTCTGTACATTAGGCGCACAGGGAGATCTCCTTATCGAGCGCAACAAGTTGATGTCGCCTACTCTGGGCATGGTCGCTGATGCTTGTGCATCCGCATTTGTCGAAACGATCGCGGACCGTTGCCAACAGGAAATCGAAAGCCAGATGCCGGCGGGAGCCGCTTTGACGTTCCGCTACGCTCCTGGATACGGGGACCTTCCGTTGGCCACCAACAAAACGCTGCTCGGGGAACTGCAGTCCGACAAACGGATCGGCGTCCATCTGACGGACTCGATGCTGATGACGCCAAGAAAATCGATCGTAGCGATCTTGGGTGTTCTGGAAGAAGGCACCTCCAAAGGCAAGAACCATCGCTGCGGGAACGCCAGTTGCAACGAGTGTGATCTGAACGATAGCTGCACAGCCAGAAGTTAAGCTAAGGGAGACAAAAAGAATGGATATCAGAAACAAAATTGGAGAAGAATTGCTTCTCTTTGATGGAGCGATGGGCACGATGCTCCAAACATACGGGATGAAAGCTGGCCAAAATCCGGAAGCATTGAATCTGGACGATCCCGAACTGCTCGGCCGGATCCATCGCGAATATGTCGAAGCCGGCGCGCAATTCATTACGACAAATACTTTTGGCGCCAATGCCTACAAACTGCAGGAGACTGGCTACTCGGTTACGGAAGTGGTGACGGCGGCTGTCAAAATCGCAAAAAAGGCGGCTGCTGGAACGGAAACAAAGGTTGCACTCGATATAGGGCCGGTCGGGAAGATGATGAAACCGATCGGATTGCTTGATTTTGATCAGGCTTACGACTATTTCCGCGAGCAAGTGACTGTAGGGGCCGCTGCCGGCGCCGATCTGATCCTCATCGAAACGATGTCGGACCTTGCAGAAATGCGCGCTGCCGTTTTGGCTGCAAAAGAAAATAGCAACCTGCCGATTTTCGCGACGATGACCTTTACGGATGACGGCAACACCTTGACCGGAACCGAGCCGGAAATCATGGCGCTCTCCTTGGATGCATTGGGTGTGGATATGCTGGGCGTGAACTGCTCATTGGGGCCAAAGGAATTGATCCCCATCATCAAAAGGATTTTGGCCTTCACAAACACGCCAGTGATGGTGCAGGCGAATGCCGGCATCCCCGTGACGGAAGCGGGTGTGGCCAAATATTCCGTCACTTCCGCGGACTATCTTGAGGTTGCGAAGGAACTGGCTGGTTTGGGCGTCTCCGTGATCGGAGGCTGCTGCGGCACGACACCAGAATATATCCATGATCTGCAGCAGGCTAAAGCATTTTTTGTGAAAAGGGAAGCCAATAAATTGAAGCGGTACGTCTGCTCCGCGCAGAAAAAGGTTTGCCTGGACGGCCAGATCACCCTCATCGGTGAGCGGATCAACCCGTCAGGCAACAAAAAATTGAAAGAACAATTCGTGGCAGGCAATCCATTGGCGGCCATCAAAGTCGCTTTCGAACAGGTCCAAAAAGGTGCAGATGTGCTGGACGTCAACACCTCCTTGCCGATGATCGACGAAACGGACTACATGACCAAAATCATCGATGGGATGAGCGGTCTGGTGGAAGCGCCGCTGCAGTTCGATTCGACCAAGCCTGATGTGCTTGAAGCGGCTTTGCGGCGCTACAGCGGCGTCGCAATCGTCAATTCGGTCAACGGGAAAGAGTCCTCGATGGCTGAAATTTATCCGATCGTCCAGAAATACGGCGCCTTTGTCGTGGCTTTGTGTCTGGATGAAGCAGGCATTCCCGATGATGCTGCCGGCCGGACCAAGGTCGCCCAAAAGCTGATCGATCGAGCGGGGGAGCATGGGATCGGAGCCGAAAGATTGTTGGTCGATTGCCTTGTGCTCACGGCGGCTGCCCAACAGAAGGCAGTCATGGAGACGTTGAAGGCGTTGCGTTGGATCAAGGAGAATACCCCGGCGCTGACGACTTTGGGCTTGAGCAATGTTTCCTATGGGCTGCCTTTCCGGGCCTTGATCAACCGCACCTATTTTGCGATGGCCTTAACTTCCGGATTGGATACGGTCATCATCAATCCAGGCGCCGACGGAATCGTCGACACGATGCGCGCCTTCAATGTTCTCTCAGGCCAAGATGATGGTGCAATCGACTATATCGACTACAACAACAAAAAGGCTGTCGTCAAATCCGATGCGCCTAAAAGTGAGAATGTCGCACGCTCCTACCGGGAAATGCTGCTGGAGGGCGACGAGTCCGGGATCATGAAAGCAACAAATGCCCTTCTGGAAACCAATATCCCGCTGGCCGTTGTCGACGACCATATCGTGCCGGCCCTGGATGAAGTCGGCAAGCTCTATGAGCAGAAGAACATCTTCCTGCCCCAGCTGATTCGCGCCGCCGAAACGGCCGGAAAGGCCTTCGAAACGATCCGCGCAAAACTTGCGGCCGGCAATGAGAAGCTCGAATCGAAGGGAACCATCGTGATGGCCACCGTAAGAGGGGATATCCATGATATCGGCAAAAATCTGGCGAAAGTCCTGCTTGAAAATTACGGCTACGATGTCATCGACTTGGGCAAAGATGTCCCGATCGAGGAGGTTGTGACGATGGCCAAGCAACGACAAGTCAAGTTGGTCGGACTGTCGGCTTTGATGACGACGACAGTTACTGCGATGGAGGATACGATCACTGCTTTGCGCAAGGCGGATCTGCCTGTGAAGGTCTTCGTCGGCGGAGCCGTACTGACGGAAAAATACGCCAAAGCCATCGGTGCGGACTATTACTGCAAGGATGCCCGCGCCGGCGTCACAGTAGCAGAAGAAGTCTTCGGACAAGCTTAAAAAAATCCGGCGACGAGTCATATGTGATGACTTGTCGCCGGATTTTTATTTGTTTTGTCAGTGGTGGACGGGATGTCTCTTTTTCTGGTCTGATTTAGCCCGTAACAGGAAAGCGCTGATGAAGAAAGCGACAGCATACATTGCTAAGATGGCATACAAGACATTGTTATAAGAGCCAGTCTTCGCGATGATGAGGGCGCTCAGCTGGTTACCGGACAAACCGGCAAAAGCCCAAGCCGATAAAGTCAGTCCATGGACGGTACTGATGGTCTCCATTCCAAAGCGGTCCGCCAAAAGCGGTGGAAGGCTTGAAAAACCACCGCCGTAACCGGCGTTGATGACACATAGCAACAAAATGATCAGCGGAGCGATGGCATTGTCCACTCCGTTCGCTAAAAGCGTAATCGTCGTAGCTCCAATCGATAGCCCGAAAATCCAAATATAAATGGTATTCCGGTCCTTCAGTCTATCGGCAAACGCCGAAAATCCGAGCCTTCCGCCGGCATTGAAAATCGCAGTCAAGGAACTGATTGTGGCAATTGCGCCAAAACCAATGGAATGAAGCAGATCCTTTTCCTGGGAGATGAGTGCCAATCCGCAAGTGATGTTGAGATAAAACATCAGCCAGATGCCGATGAATGTCTTATTTTTGAAGATATCCAGCGTATGGGTGCCTTTTGCCCGTGCGCTCACTTCGACCCAATCCGCCGGCTTCTTCAAAAGAAGATGACCCGCGAACATCATGATGAAGTAGACAACAGCCAGGATGTAGAATAGCTTATAGAGACGAGAAGGATCAACGAGCGTACCGTCTGAGTTTGTTGCACCCAGCAACATTTCGATGATTGGACTCGCGATTACTTTGGCCAACCCGAACCCTGCAACCGCTATTCCAGTGGCGAGACCTTTATTATTCTTGAACCAAAGCATCAATGTCTTTACTGGCGAAAGATACCCGATGCCGCACCCGATGCCCATCAAAACGCCATAGCTCAGGAAAATACCGATCAGCGACTTTTGCTGGATGAAGAAGCCGGTACCAGCCATTCCCGCTGCGAAGCACACAGCCGCAATCAAGGAAGCTTTATGGATATCCCTTTCGACGATTTTACCGGCGAAGGCTGCTGACATCCCGAGACAGAAAATTGCCAGACTGAAGGCCCATTCGACCTCGCTTTTCGGCCTTCCGATATATTCGGCGATGCCCCCTTTCAGCAAAGACCAACAGTAAACGGTCCCGATGCTGCAATGGATCAAGAGTGCCGGGATAGCAGCACGCATCCATTTATTTTCGATATTGTTCATTTTAAAGCCCCCCTTAGATAATGATAATATGGATTGCGTGAATATTTTATCAAGCTATCGTAATCATACTCTCGATTCACAGGGAATGCAATCGCTTTCCCGGACAGTGCGAGAGGGCAGTTTGTATAATCCGGACAATGTTTTTTCCCTAGGAGGCCGTCAAGATGGAATTATCTGGAAAAATCGAAAATTTGTCGGTAATATGAACTATATACAGAAAGGGAGGAATCAGCGGATGAAAGTTGAGATCAGGAAAGCGGATTTTCAGGATTTGGTTGCATTGAAAATAATTGAGGATGCGTGTTTTCCGGAAGCCGAGGCAGCGACGCTAGAATCACTCAGCGAGCGGCTGAAACTGTTCCCTGAAAGCTTCCTTATTGCCGAACTCGAGGGCGAATTGGTGGGGTTCGTGAACGGAGCAGTCATCGATGAACCAATCATCCGCGATGCCCACTACCACGATGCTGCTCTGCATAATCCGGATGGCGCTTATCAAAGCGTATTCGGTTTGGATGTGAGACCAGCCCACAGAAAGCAGGGAATCGCGGGAAAACTGCTGAATGCATTAATCGATGCGGCTAGGAAATCGGGGAGAAAAGGCTTGACGTTGTGCTGTAAAGAGGAAAAGATCCCTTACTACGAGAAGTTCGGGATGGTGAACAACGGTAAATCGAGCTCCACACACGGAAATGCCGTCTGGTATGATATGATTCTGAACTTTGAAGAAAGAAAGGGAGAGCAAATGGATCCGAAAATCATATTGGCGAGTCAGTCGCCAAGACGCAGCGAATTACTGTCCTTGATGCACAAGGACTTCACGGTCCAGGCTGCGGATATCGATGAAAAAGCGATAGAAGAACGCATCCTTGCCGAGGCGGGACAGGATACATTTTTGGACACCGCCACAAAGATTGTGGAAATGTTGGCGCGGGAGAAGGCGGCAGTCATCCAGCGTGAGAACAGAGAAGCGATGGTCATCGGCTCGGACACTGTGGTTGTTTTGGACGAAAAGATCCTGGGGAAACCGGTTGATGAAGCCGATGCCTCTGGGATGCTGCGCGCAATGGCCGGCAAGACCCATTCGGTCCTGACCGGCGTCAGCATTTTATGGGGAGAAAAGGAAAAGACTTTCGCGTCAGAGACGAAGGTCAGCTTTTTCGAATGGGACGATCGGATGGCGGAGGAAGTAAAGGCATATGTTGCATCGGGCAAGCCGATGGACAAAGCCGGAGCATATGGTATCCAGGAGGAAGCTGCGCTCTGGGTTTCCGGAATCGAAGGGGACTACAATACGATCGTCGGTCTGCCTGTTGCCTTGGTCGATAAAGCTATCCATCGGTTACTGACGGAAGCACAGGTAGCGCAGTAGTTTTTGAAAGCAAGAAAAAACGATCGCACTCAGCTGGATGCTGCGTGCGATCGTTTTTATTATTACAAGTCAGAAGGCTCGATGTGGCGGATGACGCGCGCTGGATTCCCAGCAATCACGACATTGTCCGGGAAGGATTTGGTCACGACGCTGCCCATACCGACGACGACATTGTCCCCCAGCGTGACTCCTGGACCGATCACGGAAGAGCCGCCGATCCAGACATTGTTCCCGATCGTGATCGGTTTGCCGTATTCCCAGCCGCTGTTCCGTTCGACTGGATCGAGAGGATGGGTGGCGGTATAAAGGCTGACGTTCGGCGCGATCATCACGTTATCGCCGAATGTGACCGGACAGGTATCCAGTATCGTGCAATTGAAATTCGCATAAAAATTTTCTCCGACAAAGATATTCGTTCCGTAATCCAGCGAAAGATTCGGTTCCATGTAGATTTTTTCGCCGGCCTTTCCGAACCAGTTTTTCAACAGCTCGCTCCGCTTGTTGGAATTCGCTTCGTTGTTGAATGCGCGCATATTTTCGCGGGCTTTCTGCCTTAATGCGACGAGCTCCGCGTCACCGGCCAAATAGGGTTCACCGGCGATCATTTTTTCTTTTTCTGATTTCATTTTATGTTCTCCTTACGTATAGGGCAGTGAATTTTTGGGTTATCTTTACTAATTATAGCGAAACATTTACTCATTTGATATACGAAATGAATCAGGTGTTATTTTCTTTTTGTGTTTACAAAATTTTTTTGACTGCATCAAAGCAAGTTGGGCTTTTCGGAAATTGGCCTGTTAAATTTTGGATTGTAAAGCATAAATGCAGTAAGATGTGTGTAAGCGATAACAATTGCGAAGTGTATGGAAGGGGTTGGTAAAGTGAAGGAAGCTATGTTGTACGAAAAACTAGAGGACGGCAGAGTCAGGTGCGGCGTCTGCCCGCATCATTGCGTCATTGCGCAAGGAAAGCGGGGTATCTGCGCAGTCAGGGAGAACCGGGAGGGGACTCTGTATGCATTGAATTATGGGAAAGCAATCGCGGTCGCAATCGATCCCGTCGAAAAGAAGCCGCTCAACCATTTCCTTCCGGGCACCACAGTGTACTCGTTCGCCACGATCGGTTGCAATCTGCGCTGTCTCTGGTGCCAGAACTGGGCGATTTCGCAAGCCTCCAAACCGGATCACCCGATTTATGGGGAGGACATCAGCCCGGTAGAGCTGTTGGATGATCAGACGAAATATTTTATAAATGCGACCGGCCGTTTCGTTATCGGCGGTCCTGCAGGCGACTCGGGATGGACCGGCAAAAAAATCATCGTCGATACTTATGGCGGATTCGCGCGGCACGGTGGAGGCTCCTTTTCCGGGAAAGACCCGACCAAAGTCGACCGCTCCGCCGCGTACGCTGCCCGATATGTTGCGAAGAACATTGTAGCTGCAGGGTTGGCCGGTAGATGTGAGATTCAGCTGGCCTATGTCATTGGGGTGGCCAGGCCCGTGTCCGTCCGCGTTGAAACTTTCGGGACCGCCAGCATTGCTGAAGAACGGATCGAAGAACTGGTCGAAAAGCACTTCGACCTGCGCCCAGCTGCGATCATCTGCGATTTCAATCTGCGGAAACCAATCTACAAAAAGCTAGCGTGCTATGGACATTTCGGCAGACCCGAATTGGATCTCCCATGGGAGCGGACCGCTAAGGCCGCTTTGCTGGCGGAAGAAGCGATGGATTTGAAACGATTGTCGAAACGGCATGGGGATGAGGGACTTGAACAATAAGCTGGATAGGCGGAAAATCAAACGTTAACTTCCGTATATATGGTGATCCGGAGACTGGGCAGGTAGTTGCCATTGGTGAAAACAAATAGCCCTCTGGCTGATCCGCTGCTGCGGCACAGCCAGAGGGCTATTTTCGATCACTTATTCAGGTATTCTGCCAGTCCGGCGTTCCGGAGTTTGCAGGATGGGCATTCACCGCAGCCGCCAGGGACGCCCATATAACAAGTATGGGTATGTTCCTCGATGTAAGCGAGACAACCCAGCTGATCCGCCAGTTCCCATGTCTGCGCTTTGGTCAGGTACATCAGCGGCGTTTCGACGTTGAAATTGTAGTCCATAGCCAGATTCAGGGTCACGTTCATCGATTTGACGAAAACGTCCCGGCAATCCGGATAGCCGCTGAAGTCCGTTTCGCATACGCCCAGGATGATGGTGCGGATGCCTTTGGATTTGGCGAAGATGCCGGCCAACAACAGGAAGAGCGCGTTCCTGCCGTCGACGAAGGTGTTCGGATAGTCTTCGGCATCGGCTTCCTCGATCGTCTGCGATTCGTCCATCAAGGCGTTCGTCGTGACTTTGCCCATGACAGTCGCGTCCAGGATATGGTGTTCGACGCCAAGATCGTTGGCGATCCAGGCTGCCCGCTCCAGTTCGATGTTGTGGCGTTGACCATAGCTGAAGGAAAGGGCCACGGTGTTTGCCGCACCGTACTTTTGGATGGCTTGGATCAGGCAAGTCGTGGAATCCTGACCTCCTGAAAAGATGACCAAGGCTTGTTTTTGGGTTGTTTCGTTCTTGTTTTCCATTTAGCGGTTGTCGACTTTCTCGGGATAGAGATCGTGCTGCGCCAAACGTTGCCAAGCCACGTCCGCCCATTTGGTGTCGGGTTTGCCGTAGTTGCAGTAGGGATCGATCGAGATGCCGCCTCTCGGTGTGAATTTGCCCCACACTTCGATGTATTTCGGCGCCATCAACGCGATAAGATCCTTCATGATGATGTTCATGCAATCCTCGTGGAAGTCGCCGTGGTTGCGGAAGCTGAATAGGTAGAGCTTCAGCGATTTGCTTTCGACCATAATCTCTCCAGGTACGTAGGAAATGTAGATGGTCGCAAAATCGGGCTGTCCCGTCATCGGGCATAAGCTTGTGAATTCGGGACAGTTGAATTTCACAAAGTAATCATTATCCGGGTGCTTGTTCGGAAAAGTCTCGAGTACTTCCGGAGCGTAGTCCTGCGGATATTTGGTCTGTTGGTTGCCCAGTTGGGTGATGCCGTTCAGATCGGCTTCATTTCTGCCTGCGGTCATTTCTTTTTCTCCTTGCGCTTAAGATTTTAATAGTGCACTTTTGTAGAATCGCTTCTCCAGGGCCTGCACCAAAAAGTAGCCGACGACAGCCGGTACCGATTGGCCGATGCATAGGCTGACGACAAGCGGCAGGAACGGGATGGCCAACAGTTGCGACAGGTAGAGCGGCACGCCGACTCCCGGGATTAAGATGATCGGCAGAATCAGACACCACTTCGGCAGGTTGTATTTGCGGACAGCGTAAACGAGCGAAGCCGTTACGATGCCGACGAGGGTCCCGCCAAGCATGTCGATGATCCCCAGTCCGCCGAAGAACAGGTTCGACATAAGATTAGCGAGGCCTGCCGGGATAATCAAGAATGGGTTAAAATAAGCTAGTGCGTAAAGAGTTGTGGCGATGCGGATTTGATATTGTCCAAAAGCGAAAGATTGTGTCAGAGCCATGATGACGATGTACATAGCGATATACATTGCTGAGAAAGTCAATTTTTGGGTTTTTGTAAATGTTTTTTGCATCGATCCACCGTTGCCATAAATCTAACTAAATCTAGTTTATGTTTGCTTCCCTGTTCTTCGTGCCCGATTTGGTCCTGACGGACTACTTTCGTTTGATGCAGCACTCCGAGGGCGTAAATTCCGATGCAACGAATCGTACATATCCGAGCTACCGTTAGACTGCTTGGTAATCCCTCAGATTATAGCTTGCGTTCAGATCCCTATCGCAATGGTGGCCGCATGTGCAGTGGTAGACCCTATCACTGCGTTTCAGGTCCTTTTTGAGCGTTCCACAGTTGTTGCACAACTTGGAGCTCGGAAACCACTGGTCTGCTTCCACAAATTCAATGCCATTTAGCTCGCATTTGTATTGCAGGCATTGTTTGAAGAAAAAGAGTTTCTGATTTGCGACCGCCTTAGCTAAATGCTTGTCTTTCATCATGCCGCGGATGTTCAGCGTTTCCATCACAATGCGGGAGGGTTTGGATTTCACGATCTCCGCTGTTGTTTGATGGATATGATTGGTTCTGATGTTGGCTAAGCGTCTGTGCTGCCTTCGGACTTCACTTTCTAGATTTAGGAGATGTTTAGATTTAGGCGTTCCTTTTTTGTATTTTTTGCTTGCACGCCGCTGCAATCTCTTGAGGCGTTTCTCCGCTTTCCTCACGGAGGCTGTCTTGTTGATGTTGTTGTAAAAAACGCCATCGGAGGTGACAGCTAACTCCTTGATGCCGATATCCACCCCGACATTCCGACCATCCAATTTAACTTTTACCGGATTCACCTCGATGCCAACTGTCAGATACCAGTATTTGCCGTCGAATTTGATGCGCGGGTTGTAGTATTTGCAGTCCACGGGCAACGGTTCGTTGGTTTTCAGCCAACCGATTTTTTCCAACAGAACGTGGTTGTCTTTCACTTTCAGCTTGACACAGTCATTGTAGAAACTCGGTTTGGAGCGGCGTTTGGTCTTGAAACGGGGATGCTGGGCTTGCCCGTTGAAGAAGGCTTTATAGGCTTTGCAGGCATCCTTGACCGCCTGTTTGACGACATTGTTGGAAACGTCGTTCAGCCAGGCGTATTTTTTGCGCTTCTTCATCTTGGTGATGTGCCTGCGCAGCTCATTGTCGCTGATGAACTTCCCGCCAAAGCGATGGTTCATTTCCTGCATTCGAATCGTGTAGTTGTAGGCCCAACGAGCAACGCCTGCTGCTTGGTAGAGTTTGGAAGTTTCGTCTGTAACAATCAAACGGACCTTCTTAGTCAGCATCATCTCGGATCATCCCTTTCTATACGCAAAGTATAGAGGAAATGGGATCAAAAACAAAAGATTTGAATGCATTTGAGGAGATTTTTGTAGACTGTTTAAAAGCCTCCTAATATTTTATTCAACGCCTTACAAGAATGCACAAAAAAAGACGCACGGATGCCGAGAAGGTTGTCTCTAAGGAGAGAACAAGCCAACTCAAAAAACATTCCTGCGTTTTGATTGCATGATTCTATTTCCCTAGTTTTATTTAACGACAGGATGGTTACGAACTGTCCCGAACAGTTTAACAAATAATGGCGGAGTTGCCAAGGTGGTTTTCGAAGTTTAGCGAGCCAAGTTTGTCTAAGGGAATTCATTTGATTATAATGAAGCTAAAGATAACGTTATCATAGTTGCTTATAAGAGTGGATAGGTTCAATCAGCAGGAAGGATGAATAAAGTGGACTACATCAAAAGCCACATCAAAAAAAGCATTTTTATCGAAGCACCACTGAGCAAAGTATGGCAATACGCCGCCAACGTCGGGAATTGGTGAGACATTCAGGATGGTTTGAAAATCGTCAAGCAGATCAGCGGAGACGGCGGGCTGGGCAGTGTCTACAAAGCGGAATACGACATGTTCGGGAAAATGGTGCCGGTGAACATCGAAGTGCAGCAGGCGGAGCTGTTTCCTGAGGAGTTCGTCATGCGTGCAGCCATCCGGGTGGACACGTTCGATCCGAAGGAAGATTCTTTCGTCCGCCAAAATTACACGGCCAAAGTGGAGGAAGCCGGAACGACCTTAAACTTGGAAAGCATCCAGAATATTCCTTACATCGATAAGCACAAAACGTTCGCTAAAGAAGCGTATCTGGAAAAACGGGATGAGATTGCGCAGCAAGCCATTGAACGGATCAGACTGTTCTGCGAAGACTAGCAACGGAAAAGGAACGGGACTGCAACAAAAGTTTCGTTCCTTTTGCATTTTTCTGTTATACTGAAGCGACTAAAAAAGTGAAAGTAGGACAAGATGGAACATACAACATTTGAAAGCTTCGCAATCAGCGAAGAAATCGTTACGGCACTAAAGGCATTGCGTTATTTCAAACCGACGCAAGTACAACAGGAGGTCATCCCGCTGACCTTAAAGGGCAAAGATATTATTGTCGAATCGCAGACCGGGAGCGGTAAGACAGTCAGTTTCGGCGTACCGTTGTGCGAAAGTGTAAGTTGGGAAGAAAACCGTCCGCAGGCGCTGATTTTGGTTCCCACAAGGGAGCTGGCTTTGCAGGTGAAAGAGGACATCACCAACATCGGACGATTGAAGCGGATCAAGGCCACTGCTGTTTTCGGCAAGACTTCTTTCGATACGCAAAAATCGGAATTGAGACAGAAAAGCCATATCGTAGTCGGCACTCCGGGCAGGGTATTGGATCATCTGCAAAAAGGGACAATGAAATTTGACAAGATACGCTACCTGGTACTTGATGAGGCGGATGAGATGCTGAATATGGGCTTCATTGAGCAAGTGGAAGCCATCATCGATTTCCTTCCGAAACAAAGACAAACACTGCTGTTCTCTGCGACCATGCCGAATGAAGTGGTGCGTTTGGCCAGCTTCTATATGAAGAACGACCGCGTTTCGGTGAAAATGGAAAGCGACGAGGCGTCCAAGCCGAAGATTCTGCAATCCTTCATCCGTGTCCAAGAATCGGGGAAAGCGAAGCAACTACTGGATCTGCTGACCGTTGAGAATCCGGACAGCTGCATCATCTTCTGCAATACGCAGGAAGCTGTCAACGGACTGTACACATTCTTGAGTAAAGCCGGTTTGCCGATCGATAAGATGCACGGCGGGATGGTGCAGGATGACCGCACAGCCGTCATGGATGATTTCCGCAAAGGCAGATTGCGCTACTTGGTGGCTACGGATGTGGCTGCACGCGGCATCGACGTCGATAATGTGACGCATGTCGTTAATTATGATGTCCCCGAGGAGAAAGAGAGCTTCATCCACCGTACCGGCAGGACCGGCCGCGCCGGAAAAACCGGTGTAGCCTTGACCATGGTTACGCCTAATGAGGAAAGAAGTTGGCAGGGGGTGAAAGACCTCGTTCAGCAGGAAATTACTGAAATCGATCCGCCGAGCGCCCGCTTTGTTCAGCATCACAAAGCACCTTTCGAAAAGAAACTGCAGGAACGCCCCATCATCAAGAAAGCCCGTAACCGGGAGTTGAACAAGGACATCACCAAAGTCTATTTCAACGGCGGCAAGAAAAAGAAACTGCGCGCCATCGACTTTGTCGGTACGCTGACGAACATTCCGGGCATCGATGCGGATGATATCGGCATCATCACGATCCAGGAAAATGTGACATACATCGAAATCCTGAACGGCAAAGGTCCCTTTGTGATTTCCGAGATGCAGAATCGCACCGTCAAAGGAAAGGCGCTGAAAGTGCACAAAGCACGGAAATAGCTGCAACAAAATTGAACGATCGAATGCGCAACGACCCGCACGTCTCCGTGAAATGAGGAGCTTGTCGGGTCGTTTTCTTGTACTCGCCTCAAGATTTTGGGTGGCATTCCTGCCCGGCAGAGGCTATACTAATAACCAGAAAGTGGTGAACCAATTGAAACCAGTCGCAACTTATGAAGAAATAGAACAGCAACGCGGAGACAAATCGATTTTATATGTGGACGTTAGGAGTCCTTCCGAATATGCGAAATCAACCATACCAGGCGCCGTAAATGTGCCGGTCCTGGATGATGAGGACCGGAAAGTGGTCGGGACGCTGTATGTTGCCGGCCGAATCGACGAAGCTAAAAGTCACGGCATCCAAGTCATCTCCCCAAGATTGCCGGAAATGTTCAGCCTCTTCCAGGAATACACGAAGGCCTACGACCAAGTCGTCATCTTCTGCAGCAGGGGAGGATTCCGTAGTAATTCGATTTTTTCCTTGCTCAAATCCTTGGGGATGAATGTCCACCGGATGGAAGGCGGCTACAAAAACTACCGCAGCACGATCAACAATCTGATTCCCGTATTGTTCGAAGCGGTCCAGTTTGTGACCCTTTACGGCAATACCGGTACCGGGAAAACAGCCATCCTGGAGGAACTGAAGAAGCGTGGAGCCAATGTGCTTGATTTGGAAGCCTGCGCCAACAACAGAGGGTCCGTCTTCGGAGGCGTCGGCCTCAAGAAGCCTCAGCCACATAACCAAAAAATGTTCGAGAGTCTGTTGGCCGAGAGCGCAGCCGGCTGGAAGGAACCGCTGGTCGTCTTTACCGAAGGCGAAAGCAAGCGGATCGGACAGGCTGTCTTGCCGCCTTCATTGATTGATGCGATGCAGAGAGGCCTGAACCTGAACATCGAGGCTTCATTGGATTACCGGATCGGACAGATCAAAAAAGATTACCTCCATAGCAATGAAGCGGAGCTCCTAGCAGCGCTGGACCGATTGAAATCCTACTTGAACGAAGCGCGTGTCGAGGGATACAAGGAGCAGGTACGCCAGCACGAGTTCGATGCGGTCATCGCAGATCTGTTGGTGAAATACTACGATCCCCGCTACAACTTCAACAAAAAGGAATTTGTAGCCATTTTCCGGAATGAAGATGCCGCAGCTACGGCCGAAGCCATTCTGGAATGGATGAAGCAACGGAACGGATCAGAGAGAAAATAAAACAGAGCAGTTGCCCCTGAACGGGTGGCTGCTCTGTTTTATTGTTTTACAAGAAGATACTCGCTATATTAAGCCGCTCATGCTGTGGTTGTCCGATTCTTCGGGTTTATCGGACAACGCGAAGAACATTCGCTATCTAGTTGTCCGATTCTTCGCGGTTATCGGACAACGCGCAGAGCATTCGCAGTCAGGTTGTCCGATTCTTCGGGTTTATCGGACAACGTGCAGAACATTCGAGCTCCGGTTGTCCGATTCTTCCCGGTTATCGGACAACTTTCATTTTCAGCCTTCTTCCGCCAATTGCCTCAACGATTTGGCTGCATAGTCGATTTCCTCCAACGTATTGAAGCTGGAAAAGCTGAAGCGGACCATGCCGGTTTTTTCCGTTCCGAAAGCTTGATGGATGAGTGGCGCGCAATGGGCGCCAGGACGGACCGCAATCCCGTAATCCATGAAGAGTGCATCACTGAGGTCGCCGGAATCCCAACCCTCGAGATTGAGCGAAACGACAGGTGCGCGCGCTACGTCCGAAGCAAAACTGCCGTAGAGGATGATCCCCGGAATGTCCTTGATTTGGTCGTGGAAGCGTAAAGTCAGTTCCTTCAGCTGCAGGCTGATCGCAGCAAGCCCTTTTTGTTCGATGTAATCCAACCCGGCGGAAAGGCCCGCCAAGCCATGGACATTCTGGGTGCCGGCTTCGAACAAGGTAGGCATCTGCTTTGGGTATTGCTTATCGAAAGAATGGAAGCCGCTGCCACCGGTGACCACCGGCACGAAAGCTAATGGTCTGTCGCCGAGGCAGATGCCTCCGGTTCCTTGGGGCCCGTAAAGACTTTTGTGGCCGGTGAAGCAGAGAACGTCGATGTGCTGCTTCACCATGTCAATATCGAGGACGCCTGCGCTCTGGGAAGCGTCGACAATGAAAATCAGACCGTGCTCCCGGCAGAAGCTACCGATCCATTCCAGATCTGCCGCATTGCCGGTGACATTCGAAGCATGGTTGACCACGACTGCGCGGGTATCGGGACGCAACAGACGCGAGAAATCAGGATAAATGAGCGTTCCACACTCATCGACTCCGACAAATGATATGGAAGCCCCTTGTTCCTCCAACTGGTAAAGCGGACGCAGGACGGCGTTGTGCTCCGTAACGGTCGTGATGATGTGGTCCGCCGGCGTCAGTAACCCCTTCAGGACCAGGTTCAGCGAGGCGGTGGCGTTTGCCGTGAAAGCGACGTTTGCCGCATCCGGACCGCCGAACAGGACCGCCGTCTTTCGACGCAACGCCTCCGTCAAACGCAGCGCGTTCAAGGAAGCGCTATGGCTGCCGCGTGCTGGGTTTCCCAACTGGCCATCTGCTATGGCGTGGTAGACAGCTTCAGCCACCGCGGCCGGTTTCTTCAGCGTCGTTGCGCTGTTGTCGAAATAATAAAGTTCAGTCATGCCATTCCTCCACGGATTTTTTCCGGTTCTCAAAGCGTACTTCGTAGCAGCCATCATTGGAAATGGAACGCTCCGAAAGCAGCGAGAGGACAGCGTTCAGATCATCCAGATGGGTCTGAAGCACCAGCCCGCATCCGGCCGAGATCTGTTCTGGCATGGGGATTAGCCGGCATTCCCGACTGGCCTCCAGGACAACGGCTTCGGCGGCTGCCGCGGCCTGGGACGTCGGGAACGCGACGATGCCGTAGTGTTTGCGGTCGATCATGGCGATACGGTCTTGGCGTTTCGCAGGATTTCAACGATGCGGTACATGTTCGTGAAGGTCCCCACCGCCAATTTGTCCTTTACGCCGTAGAATTCTCCGCAGATGCCGCAAGTCAGCACCTCGACGCCGTCTTCCTCCAACGCTTTGAGGTCGTCCAAAACGGCCGAACCTTCCGTCGTCAGCAACGCGCCGGCATTGTAGCAGAGCACTTTTTCAGGCAGCACGTCCTGTTCGGTCAGGGAAAAAAGGAAGCTTTTCATCAGCGTACGGCCCAATTCTTCGCTGCCGTTGCCGATGAAGTCGCTGTTCAACACGACAACATAACTTGCTCCGGATGGTGCGCCGGTGTCGGCGGTTTGATCCGGAAGCACAGGGTGTTCGGCGGCGTGTGCTTCGTTCCCGGCGTTCGGATCCGAAATTTTTACTTCATAAAGGGTATCATTGATTTTTTCGGCTTGGACGGAAAGCTTCAGCTGCTCCGCCATCTTGGCAAGGTTCTGCGTCGCGATCTCGTTGTCCACGCTTATAAGTAAGGTCTCCTCATTGCTCTCCTTTAAAGCTCGTTTGGTCAGAATGACCGGCATCGGACAAGCTTGTCCGACTGCATCTATTTTTTTCATGCTCGTTTCCTCCTGGTTAATTCATATTTATTTGATTCGTTGTTCAATGCACCACTGTGATTTTCTTGGCGCCTTTTTCGGTCACTTCGCCGATGATGCCGCAGGGCAAGCCCAATGCTTCGATTTCGGCAAGCAGAGCGGCTGCTTCTTCGACAGGGACGCTCACCAACAGGCCCCCGGATGTCTGCGGATCGAAAAGGAGTTCCTCCAAGGCATAATCTTCGATCTGGAAGTCCACATCGGCTTCCAAGTGATTCCGGTTGCGCTGTCCGCCGGCTGTTATCAGGAATTCTTTGGCGCCCTGATAGGCACCGTTCAGGCAAGGCACGCTGTCGGCGTAGACCGTCGCTGAACAGCGATCGCTGACCATTTCCGAAAGGTGCCCCAACAAGCCGAAACCGGTGATGTCCGTGCAGCTGTGGACGGTGTATTTTTTCAGTACGTCCGCCGCATAACGATTCAGCGTTGTCATCGAGGCAACGGCTACATCGAAGGCATCCTGCGGCATTTCCCCGGCGCTGTAGGCCGTCGTGATGATGCCGGTCCCCAATGGCTTTGTCAGTAGCAGGACATCGCCCGGAACGCAGGTGTCATTCCGGTAAATCCGATCCGGGTGGACCCTTCCCAACACTGACAGTCCGTATTTGGGCTGGGGATCGTGGATCGAATGGCCGCCGACCAGCACGCCGCCTGCCTCTTGGACTTTCTTGAAGCCGCCCGCCAGAATTTTACCGAGTGTATCGGTGCTTTTTGTTTCGGGCCAGCAGACGATGTTCATGGCGGTCAATACTTCGCCGCCCATCGCAAACACATCGCTCAAGGCGTTGGCTGCAGCGATTTCCCCGAAAAGCGTGGCGTCCGCAACCATCGCGGGAAAGAAATCCAGCGTCTGGATCATGGCAGTCTGATCGTCGATGCGGAACACTGCGGCATCATCGGATGAGTCGAAACCGACCAAGAAATCCGGGTGGTGCTGTTTCGGAAACTGGCTGAGCAGGTCGCCCAAAACGCCGGGGCCGATTTTCGCATTGCAGCCCCCGCAGATAAATAATTCGTTTGATAATTCTTGTTCCATATTTTTCACTCCTGTAGGTCATGACGTGTTCACCTTACAATTATATACCACCAGTCAAAGCATAAGGCGGATAATCTGCATATTTAATAAGTAAGGGATTCGATTTGGGGAGAAACATGACAGATTTTGTGCAAAAAAATAGGCCGCGGATGTGATATGATGGAGAAGTCATTTCTGAGGGTATGCCATTGCTTTATTGAGTGAAGGCAAGCCCGTTCAGGAATATTCGGTCAATATAAAAAGATAAAAAAATAAGGATGGATGCAAGTGATTGATAAAGAATTACTGTACGGGACGCTAAAAAAATATTTCGGATATGACAGCTTCCGGGAAGGCCAAGAGGAATTGATCACGCACACCCTTCAGGGGAAAGACGTGCTCGGAATCATGCCGACGAGCGGAGGGAAGTCGCTCTGCTACCAACTGCCGGCTTTGCTGCTGGACGGCATGACGATCGTCGTATCCCCGCTCGTGTCCTTGATGAAGGATCAGGTGGATAGCCTGCGGGAAATGGGGATTGCCGCGGCGTACCTGAACAGCACGCTTTCCCGGGAAGAATTCCTGCAATTGATGGACGATATGCGCTCCGGCCAGCTCAAACTTCTCTACATCGCGCCGGAACGGATTGACAACGAGTCATTCATGAATGCTCTGCGATTTGTGAAGGTGCCGTTGCTGGTGGTCGATGAGGCCCACTGTATCTCGCAATGGGGCAGCGATTTCCGGCCTTCCTACCAAGGTGTGGCACGGTTGTATGATCTGTTCGACAGACGTCCGCGGGTTGCCGCCTTCACCGCTACGGCAACCGAACCGGTCCAGGATGATATCATGATCCAGCTGCGCCTGCAACAGCCATTCCGCTTGGTGACCGGTTTTGACCGCAGCAACTTAGCCTTCAGCGTGGAAAAACCCGCCGACAAGTTCAAGTTCCTCCTGAAGGACCTCAACCCGAAGGAAGCGAGCATTATTTATTGCTCGACCAGAAAAAATGTCGAGTCGGTCCAGAAGAAACTGGAACAAAAAGGTTTTGCCGCGACGCTCTACCATGCCGGACTTCCGGAACACGAGCGCCAGCGCAACCAGGACGATTTCCTCTTCGACCGCAAACCAATCATGGTCGCGACGAATGCTTTCGGGATGGGGATCGACAAGAGCAATGTGCGTACGGTCTACCATTACAATATGCCCAAAAATATCGAGAGCTACTATCAGGAGGCCGGAAGGGCGGGCCGTGACGGAGAGGAAGCGCGTGTCATCCTGTTGTTTTCAGCGCAGGACATCATCATCAACAAATTGCTGAACAGTCATACGAACGACAGTGAGGCCACCAACAAACTGAACAAAATGATCAACTATTGCTACACAAACCAGTGTCTGCGTCGCTATATCCTGGAATATTTCGGCGAAACGACAGCGGAGATTGATTGCCAGCACTGCTCGAATTGCTTGCGGCGCACGGAACAGCGGGAAATCACCGAAGAAGCCCAAAAAATCCTTTCCTGCGTCGTGCGGGTGCGCGGACGTTACGGCGCTCAGAAAATCATCGGCATCCTGACCGGCAGCAAACAGAAGGGCATCACCGATTTCGGGCTGGATCAGCTGAAGACATACGGATTGATGAGCGCCTACAACGAGGCGGAAATCCGCGAAATGATCGGCGTTTTGATTGCGGACGAATATCTGCAGGTGACCGGCGATCAGTATCCTTTGATCCAAGTCACTCCGAAAGCGATGGAAATCCTGAAGGAAGGAAAAAAAGTCGGGATGTCCTATGCGGTCGAAACCGGCAAAGGTGCCGCCAAACAGAGCGGAGGCGGAGTGTACGATACCGAGCTATTCGAGCGGCTGCGGAGTGTGCGCACGGAAATGGCGAACGAGCACGGGATCCCTTCCTACATCGTCTTTTCGGACAGCACGTTGCATGAAATGGCCCGCAACTTTCCGACCGACGATGAAGCCTTCCTGCGTCTGTCCGGGGTCGGCGAAACGAAGCTGGAGCGCTATGGCGAAGTGTTCATGGGCGTCATTACCGATTATCTGAAGGAGTTTCCTGATGCCGAAACGCTGCTGCAGCAAAAACGGTTGGAGCATAAAGAGCAGAATGTTCAGGCGGGCAATCTGGAAGCCGCGGAGAAACGCCCGAAACCGGCGAAGAAAAATTACGCCGGCACGACCTTCGAAGAAACCTATCGCCTTTACCAGGAAGGCATGTCGGTCGAGGAAATCATCGCTGCCAGAGGATTGGCACGGATGACCATCGAAAACCATCTCCGCCATTTGGCTGAATTGCCCACATATGACATGCACTTGGCGGATTTCGTCACGGCGGAACAGTTGCAGGCAATCACTAGAGCGATCGAGGAGTCGGAGGATCAGCATCTGAAACCTCTCAAAGAAAAGTTGGGGGATGATTACAGCTACTTCCAGATCGCTATGGTGCTGGCTTTCCGGAAAAGAGGAAGTTGATCGCATGTAGAGAAATTCCAGGGCCGCCTGATGAGGCGCTCTGGAATTTTTGTCTACTCTGCTCTTTGGCTGGCGGGCACATCCGAAAAGGATGCGGATATCAATTGCTGGATAAAATTGTCGGATGTCCCTGCAGCATTCGAAAATCTCTCTCTATTCGGAGGCAAAACTGCCGAATGGCATCACGCATTCGATGGTTTCGCGCCTTCCAGACATAAAATAATCGCATCCCACACGAACTTTCGACTATTTTCCGACCCGTAGGCACAATCCAATCCATCAGCATAGGCAGCAGCGCTATCCACCAAGCGCGCTCTTCTGATCAACACTCCAACTGTTTATTTTTGGTAAGTAGAGTATGTTTGGTATAATAAAGGAAAGAGAACGGTTACGAATGGAGGCTCAATTCCCTGTCACTTACGATTAAGCCCTGTAGGGAGGGATTTCGATGAGAAGGAACATTTTGTTTATTCTGTTGGGGTTGTTCATTGTTGCTGGATTAGCCCCTGCCCGCATCGCGGCGCCAGCATTTCCGTTGGAGAACGGTGCTGTTGTCCAAAAAAGTTTGCTTGAACTTTACCGTCCAACGCACATAAATATAGATGGAAAGCTTGCCGAAGCAGGAAAAGATCATGTCACACAGCATACAAGAAGCGTTGTTGCCCTTTCAGGGATACAGAAAATCAAAGCATCCCCAGCAACAGATGCTAACGCGGAATTAACTTATGCGACTCACTTACAAGACAGCGGTTGGCAGTCCGAAGTCGAGGAAGGCGCAATCAGCGGCGGGATGGCTTCAGCGATCGAAGCCATCCAGGTGCGCTTGACACATTTGGCTGAAGCGGGCAGTATTTCTTATCGGACCTACAGGCAGGACAGTGGTTGGTCGGGTTATGCCAAAAACGGCGAGATTGCCGGAACGACAGGAGCCGGCGAAGCGATCGAGTCCGTGCAGTTCAAGCTGACGGGTGCTTTGGCGGCTCAATACAACCTTTATTACCGGGTGCAAACGAGCCGCTTCGGATGGCTCGACTGGGCGTTGAATGGCGAAACAGCCGGAACGGACGGTTTCCGCTATCCGATTGAAGGGGTCGAGATTGTGCTGATGAACAAAGAGCAGGCTTTTGCCGGCAAGCGTGAGCAGAGCTTCATCAAACGCACAGACCCTGTTTTATCCTACGGCAGCTATCTGACGGGTTCCGGCTGGCAGGATCCGGTCCTAAATCCGTCGCAAAGCGGTTCCCCGGATTCCTCGCAATCACTGGAAGGCCTGCAGGCAAAATTGGATTTCCAGCCTTACCCAGGATCGATTTCCTACCGCGCCGCTACAAGCGAAAGTGGCTGGCTCGAGTGGACGCAGGATGGGTTGGAAGCTGGACTGCCGGGGACGGGCCAACGCATCGAGCGGATCGAAATGCAGTTGACGGATGAATTGGCTGTCCATTATGATATCTATTACCAAGTCCATGTCCCCGGAGTGGGCTGGTTGGATTGGGCCAAGAACGGCGAAACGGCCGGAACGCAAGGCTATGACTACGAAGTCAGTGCCGTCCAGATGCAAGTGGTCCAAAAAGATGCGGCAGCGCCGGGAAACACGGCAGTCGCCTTCATGAAATACGTGCCGAAACCGCCGCCCGTTCCGGTTGCACCGCCTGTCCCAGCCTACCCGACAGGACCCGACTGGACTGTCCAGGACAGCATTTTCCGGACGAATGCCGGCACCAACTATTACGTAGGCTCAAGTTACATCATCATCAGTATTGCCTACCAGCGCGTCTGGGCCTATATCGGTAACCAGCAGATCGTCAATGCTCCCGTCATAACCGGACGTCCTTCGATGCCGACGCCTAAAGGACTGTTTGCCATCCAGCCGTACAAGGAGTCGCCGAGTGTTCTGATTGGTGAGGATTATGAATCGCCGGTCCAATATTGGATTCCGTTTTTGGGCAATGCTTACGGCTTACATGACGCCTCATGGCAGACCCAAGGATTCGGCGGGGACCTTTATCTGTATCTGGGATCGCACGGTTGCGTCAATACCCCTTATTATGCGGTCCAAACACTTTACAATACATACTCCGTCGGCACTCCTGTAGTGGTTTATTGACCGCAGAGTGCGGGAAAATATGGAAAAATAATGAACAAGCAGGTGAATGTGTGACTAAGAAAAAAATATTGATGATCGGAACGGGCGGTACGATCGCCTCCAAAATCACGCCGAATGGACTGGATCCCCAACTGACATCCGATGAGATACTGGCCTTTATCCCCGGCATCTCAGAAATATGCGAGGTCGATACCCTGCAAATCTGCAATATCGACAGCACCAACGTTGCTCCCGACATCTGGGTGCTGATGACGGATACCATCAAAGAAAAGTATGAAGATTATGATGGGTTTGTTGTCACACACGGAACCGACACGATGGCTTATACGGCTGCTGCACTCTCCTATATGATTCAGGATTCTCCTAAACCGATCATCATCACTGGTGCCCAAAAGCCGATCAATATGGAAGTCACCGATTCGAAGACAAATCTCTTCGACAGCTTCCTTTATGCAGCATCCGATTCCGCCAGTGGTGTCCAGATCGTCTTCAATGGGAAGGTCATCCTCGGAACACGGGCGAGGAAGACGCATTCCAAAAGCTTCCAGGCTTTTTCGAGCATCAATTACCCTTATTTGGCGATCATCCAGGACGGACGCGTGATTTCCTACATCACAAAGGAAAAGGCGCAAGCACCGCACTTCTACGGCAGTCTGGATGCGAAAGTGGCGTTGTTCAAGCTGACGCCTGGAGTGGATTCGGAGATCCTCTCTTATATGCTCGAGCGGAACGATGCTGTCATCATCGAAAGCTATGGAGTGGGCGGCATCCCATCCGCGCCGGAGTATGGATACTTCGAGGTAATCAACCATTGGATCGGCCAAGGCAAGACGGTTGTGATGACGACGCAGGTGCCGAACGAGGGCAGCGATATGGAAATCTACAAAGTCGGACACGAACTGAAATCCCGGGTCAATATTTTGGAAGCATATGATATGATAACCGAAGCGGTCGTATGCAAATTGATGTGGATCTTGGGTCAGACTCAGGATCCGGACCGGATCAAGGAACTGTTCTACACGACGATAAGCAACGATATTCTGTATTAAAATGAAACAAAGCAAGGGCAGTCCCTATTTTCGGGACTGCCCTTGCTTTGTTATGTTTTCGGTAACCGTCCTTACGGGTCCGCTGAGATAAGCAGGGAGCCTACCTCCGGCGAAGAGAGGTTCATCGGAGGTAAACACGGATTCCTTTTGCGAAATCCGATGAGCACAGCCTAGTCGGAGCTGAGGTTAAAAGTCCGCGGGATCCTTCGACAAGCGTAGGGCTCACCGGAGCTGCGCACGGATTCTCTGGGTTCCTTTATTCGAGCTCAAACGCTCCTGTATAGAGCTGATAATATTTCCCTTTTTCGCCGATCAATTTCTCGTGATCGCCGCGTTCAATGATCCGGCCTTGCTCCATCAGCATGATCACATCAGCATTCTGGATGGTAGACAATCGGTGGGCGATGACGAAAACGGTCCGTCCGTGCATCAACGCATCCATGCCGCGTTGGACGATCGATTCCGTCCGCGTATCGATGCTGGAAGTTGCTTCATCCAGGATCATGACGGGCGGATCGGCAACAGCCGCACGGGCAATTGAAAGCAACTGCTTCTGTCCTTGGGAAAGACCTTCGCCGTCGCCGGAAATGATGGTTTGGTATCCCAGCGGCAGACGGGAGACAAAATCATCGGCATTCGCTAAGCGCGCTGCCGCATAGACTTCCTCATCGGATGCGTTCAGATTGCCGTAACGGATGTTTTCAAGGATCGTTCCGGTGAAGAGATTGGTGTCCTGCAACACGATGCCAAGGGAACGGCGCAAGTCATCTTTCTTGATGTCCGCGATGTCGATGCCGTCATAAACGATTTTTCCGTCCTGGATATCATAGAAACGATTGATCAGGTTTGTGATGGTCGTCTTGCCGGCACCAGTCGAACCTACGAAAGCGACCTTCTCACCTGGATGGGCATAGAGGCTGATATCATGCAGAATCTGTTTGTCCGGATTGTAGGAGAAGTCGACGTCGAAGAAGCGGACATCCCCAGTCAGTTCCGTATAGCGGAAGGAACCATCGGCTTTCGGAACTTTCCAAGCCCAAAGTCCGGTATGGTTTTCTGCTTCCAGCAACTCTTTGCCGACCTTTGTTGCATTCACCAAGGTCACGGTTCCTTCGTCCAGCTCGGGTTGCTCATCCATCAGTTCGAAGATTCGCTCCGCACCCGCCAAAGCCATCACGATCGATGAAACTTGTTGGGAAATCTGGTTGACCGGCATTGTGAATGAGCGGCTCAACTGCAGGAAGGAAGCGATCGCCCCCAATGTCAGGCCGCCGAACCCGGAGACAGCCATGGCCCCGCCGAACATGGCGATCAATGCGTATTGCAGGAACCCGAGATTGCCGAGGATCGGCATCAGGATATTAGCGTAAATGTTCGCGTTCGTCGCGCTCTCGCGCAATTCGTCGTTGAGCTTGTCGAAACGTTCCTTGGATTCGGTCTCGCGACCGAAGACTTTCACTTCTTTTTGCCCATGCATCATCTCTTCGATGTAGCCGTTCACCTTGCCGAGCGTCTGCTGCTGTTTGACGAAGTTGACGGAACTTTTGCCGCCGATCGTCTTTGTGACAGTGATCGACAAGGCGACCATCAGAATAACGATGAGCGTCAACGGCAGGCTGACAGCCAGCATCGCTGCAAATACGCTGATAATCGTGACCAGTGAAGAAAAGGCCATCGGGATGCTTTGCGACAGCATCTGGCGCAAAGTGTCGATGTCATTGGTGTAGCGGCTCATGACATCCCCGTGCGCATGCGTGTCGAAATATTTGATCGGCAAACGCTGCATATGCGCGAACAGCTCATCACGGATTTTTTTCTGGATCCCCTGTGAAATGGTGACCATCAAAATGTTGTAGACGTAAGTCGCCACAACGCCAACCATGTAAATGCCGGCCATCATCGCGAGGGCACGGTACATGCTAGTGAAGACAGGGTTGGTAACTCCCAACAAAGGCGTGATGTAATCATCAATCAGCGTCTCCAGGAAAAGTGAGCCTGCGACGTTGGCAAGCGCGCTGACGAGGATACAGATCAAGACGAGACTGAAGGTGAATTTGTGTCCTTGGGAGATATAGGACAAGAGCCGTTTTGTTGTTTTGCCGGCATCTTTGGCTCCGCGCCGTTTGGGTTGATTAGGCTTCATCGGTAAGTTGCCCCCCTTTCGTTTGTGAATAGTACACTTCTTGATAAATGGTGTTTGATGCAAGCAACTCGTCATGTGTTCCGATACCATTGATGCTGCCGCTTTCCATCACGATGATTTTATCGGCATCCTGTACAGAAGAGACGCGTTGGGCAATGATGAACTTGGTGGTGTACGGTATCTCCTGCTTGAAAGCGGTCCGGATCAGAGAGTCCGTACGTGTATCCACGGCGCTGGTCGAATCATCAAGGATCAGAATCTTCGGCTGTTTCACCAAAGCGCGCGCGATGCAGAGCCTTTGTCTTTGGCCACCGGAAACATTTGTGCCACCTTCTTCTATATAAGTGTCGTATCCATCAGGGAGGCGCTGGATGAATTCATCGGCTTGCGCTTGTCTGGCTGCTTTCATCAATTCTTCATCCGTAGCGAGGGGGTTTCCCCAACGCAGGTTATCCTTGATTGTTCCTGAGAACAGGATATTCTTTTGGAGCACCATGGCGACTTCGCCGCGTAATGTCTGCATATCGTAGTCGCGCACATCGATACCGCCGACTTTCACCGTACCGCCGGACGCATCATAGAGACGCGGAATCAGGTGGACCAATGAAGTTTTGGCGCTGCCGGTACCGCCGATGATGCCGACAGTTTCCCCTGAATTGACGGTAAAGCTGACATTCTTCAAAGCAAGTTTGTGCGGATCTTTGGCATAACTGAAGTCCACCTGCTCGAAACTTACCGATCCGTCAGGAATAGCCAAAACTGGATTAATGCCGTTCTTCAAGTCGCTTTCTTCATTCAGCACTTCCACGATCCGCTCCGCTGAAGCGCGCGAAATCGTGACCATGACGAATACCATCGAAATCATCATCAGACTCATCAGAATTTGGGAAGCATACGTGATCAAACTCATCAGTTGGCCAGTCGTCATCGAACCGGAGACGATCATGCGAGCGCCCAACAGAGATAACGTCAAAATGCTCGCATACATCGTGAATTGCATCAAAGGACTGTTGAATGCCAAAATTTTCTCGGCCTTGGTGAAATCAGAATAGATTTTCTTGGAGACGGATTTGAATTTTTCGGTTTCGTGCTCTTCACGGACATAGGACTTGACGACTCGGATGCCATACAGATTTTCCTGTACGACACGGTTCAACTTGTCATAGGTGCGGAAGACCTTCTGGAAAATAGGAAAGGCTTTTGACATAATCAGGTAGAGACCGAACCCAAGGAACGGAATTGCGCCAAGGAAGACCATTCCGAGCTCACTGTTGATGCTCAAAGCCATCATCAATGAGAACACCAGCATAAGTGGTGCCCGGACCATGATCCTGATGATCATCTGGTAAGAGTTCTGGACATTCGTGATGTCCGTCGTCAGACGGGTGATCAGACTGGATGTCGAAAACTGGTCGATATTCGAGAATGAAAAATCCTGGATATTATGGTACATGTCCTTGCGGAGATTTTTTGCGAATCCGGCCGAAGCTTTGGCCGCATGCAAACCGGACAGGACACCGAAACCCAAGGAGAAGATGGTGGAAACAATCAAAATCAGTCCGATGCGGATGATGAAGGGCATATCGCCTTCGCCAACCCCTCTGTCGATGATCATAGACATCAAAAATGGGATAAGCACTTCAAGGACTACTTCCAAAGTGACATATATAGGGGCAAGGATCGAGTCCTTTTTATACTCGCGTATGCTGCCCAGGAGTTTTTTTATCATAGCGTTAATCCTTTCCATAAATAGTGATTGGATGACTTTTGAAATAGTTGGTGCAGTCAGCTTTCTGCATTTTTCGAGATTTTTTCGAGAATGCTCAAGAAAGTGGTGATTTCTTCTTCCGTTAAGCCTTTGGATAATTGGTTTTCCACGGAACCAATTACTTGTTCCGTATTTTTTTTTGCATGCAATGCCTTATCCGTCAGTATCATTTTCCGCAGTCTGGCGTCATAAGGAACGGTTTCCCTAACCAGTAAGCCATCCCTTTCCATCGTATTCAGGGTGCCTGAGACGGTCGATTTGCGGATATCGAATTTCTGCTCAAGATCTTTCTGGAAGACATCTCTTTCTGCGGATTCTCTGGCGATGTAGGATATAATCGCAAATTGCATGCCGGTCAGTCCGTAACCATCATGTTCGGTTAAGTGCCTATTCATAAGGCGCTTTATTTGTTGCCAAAGCGACCGGATCCGGAATCCCAACAGGTCTGTGTTGCTCATTCATTTTCACCACCCATATAGTTCGTGCCCTAACTATATTATGCTTGTTAATGGGGATTGTCAATCGTCTTGCTTACTTTAAATCTTTTTTGTTTACTAATAATACCGGGTGGGGTATAATTGCTCTTGTCGATAAGAAATTTATGCAAAAATATACAGTAACAGGAAGGATAGATGAATAATGAGTACACAAGTAACAGACACAACATGGCAAAGTGAAGTACAGGAAGGTTTGACTTTGATGGATTTTTGGGCACCTTGGTGCGGCCCTTGCCGCATGCTCGGACCCGTTTTGGAAGAAATCGAAGAAGAGATGGACAACAAAGTGAAAATCGTCAAATTGAACATCGACGAGAACCAAATGACGGCTTCACAGTTCGGCATCATGAGCATTCCGACAATGGTGCTGTTCAAAGACGGACAACCGGTGGAAAAACTGACCGGCTACCATCCGAAAGATGTTTTGACTGAATATCTGGAAAGTAAATTAGCTTAATTTGAATGGAGGACAGTCTCGTTTTTCGGGGCGGTCCTCATTTTTTTGTGCTCCCAGCCATTTAAGACGCGATTGTTTGACGCCTTCCCGCTGTGATATAATGGGCCAATATGGTCAGACAGAAAAATAATTGATTGCATAAGCGCAAAAGGGGCGGAAGCAGATGGGCGAAAGTACATTGTATCAGCATCAGACGTTGGGGGACCTGATGGCGGGGGTATTCGACGGCACCCTGTCATTCGAAGAACTATTGAAGCATGGGGATATCGGCATCGGCACCTTCCATGATTTTGAAGGGGAACTGATCCTGTTGGACGGCATCGCCTATCAAGCGAAGGAGGACGGTTCGATTTCAATCGTGGATGCATCGCAGACAACGCCGCATGCCGCGGTGACGTTCTTCCGACCGGACCGCGAATACGACATCGATCGGCCGATGACGCTGAGAAAAGTACGCTCGGATATCGTCAAACGCGTACGCAGCCGGAATGTGTTCTCCGTCGTCAAAATAACCGGACATTTCGAATATATGCATACGCGGGCAGTGCCGAAGCAGCAAAAACCGTATCCGCGCCTGATCGAAGCGACGCGTGTCCAGCCGGAGTTCGAATCCTACGATATGCAAGGGACAGCAATCGGCATCTACACCCCGGAATTGTTCGACGGAGTAGCCAAGGGTGGCTTCCATTGCCATTTCATCAGCGACGACCGCAAATTCGGCGGACATATCCTCGATTACATCGTTGACGAGGCAAAATGCGAAATCCAAACGATCGAAAGCATCACACAGCATTTCGCCGTCCAATCGGATGAGTTCATGGACAAGGAAATCGATTACCACAACCTGGCTGAAGAAATGGCCGAAGCAGAAGGCTAATAAAGAAAAAAGGAAAAAAGCGTTGGACAGCCACGGTCTCCCGAGGTTATCCAACGCTTTTTAACTTTGTATGCTATTCGATTTCTTCCAAAACAACGCGGCCCAATTGTGCCTCGATTTCTTCAGTGGTTGCGATATCCGGTGAAAAGGCTGTGGCGGTTCCGCAAGCCACTGCCACCCGAAAAGCCTCCAGAGGGTCACCGGTACGGATAAAGGTCCCGACGAATCCCGCCACCATGGAATCCCCGGAGCCGACCGGGTTGGCGACTTCACCCGAAAGTGGCGGTGCATAAATTACTTTATTCGGTGTGAAGAGCAGTGCGCCGTCGCCGCCGAGGGAAACGATGGCATTTTGGGCACCCAATTCGATCAGTTGCTTGCCATAAGGGACAACTTCCTGCCAAGTGGAGAAAGTCCGGCCGAACAATTCGCCGACTTCCTTCTGGTTCGGTTTCACGACCAAGGGGTGGTATTGCAGGCTGTTCCGCAGCTCATCCTTCGTGATGTCGCAAGCAAAAGGCACGCCTTCCTCATGCAAGGAGCGGATCAGCTGTTCATAAAAATCCTTGGGCATGGATGGCAGTTTGCTGCCCGACAGCACAACGAAGTCCTGTGTCGAGATGTCCTCGAAGCATTTCATAAAAACAGCGACTTCCTCTTCGGTTGCAGCCGGGCCATAATCGCTGATTTCCGTGTCTTGTTCCGATTTCAACACCAAGTTGATGCGTGTGCGTTCTTTTATCACAATAAACTGATTGATGATCTGCAGTTCTTCCAAGTAATCGCGGACAAACTCGCCGGTAAAGCCGCCGCGGAAACCCAGCGCAATCGAAGGGATCCCTAGCGCTTTCAGGACGCGCGAAACCATGATACCTTTGCCGCCGGGCGTAATCAGTTCATCCTCCATGTGGTGAGAATGCCCTAAACTAAGATGCGGAACGGAGACGATATAATCGATGGTTGGATTCAAGGTAATCGTATAAATCATTGCAATTCCTCCTGACCAAAATTCGAAAGTGACCGATATGTACAACTTCTATTTTAAGTATAGCGTTGTTTCCGATCAAACTCAAAAATAAGCCGTGAGTGAGTCAGCGATGGTAATCATTTATCCAAAGAGCATGCTTTGAGGGCCGCTTCGGCATAGGCCTGTTCTGTTTTACGAATGAAACGTCGACTCAATCTCTGATAAGGGTAGCGCGTTCCTAATGTATGTTTAGCAATTTTTACGGAATGATCACTGATGCGCTCTAGGTTGGAGACAATATCGATGAAAAGGATGCCTTCGGAAGGTAATCCGATTCCGCTGTTCAAACGTTGGATATATCTTTCACGGATTGTTTGTTCCGCTTCATTTACTTCTTCTTCGCGCTGGATTACTTGTTCTGCCAGTAACTGATTGTCTTGAACATAGGAAGCTATGGCATCTTGAACATTGCGTTCAACGACAGCGAATAGATTGACTAGTTCTTCGTCCATCAGAATGGTTTGAACATCCTGATTGTTTTTGTTGGTCCGGATGTCCCTTTTTGCAGCTTTGGTAGCATCTTCGATATTCTTTACGATATTTTCACAATGGTCACCGATGCGTTCCAAGTATTTAGTGATGTCGATCATGACGGCGTGATCGTTTGAAGCATGGAAAGGCAACTCTTCCCGTGAGATGAAGGTAAGGTATTCCGTCAGTTTGTAGTCGATGGTGTCTACAATCTCTTCAAGCTGGAGCGTATCCTGTTTGTACAGATCATTGTGGTCTAGGTAATACTTGTAGGTTGCATGGTATTCATCTGTCACAAACGAGCCCATCTGTTCAAGTTCAAGTTTAGCCTGATTCAACGCCACGGACGGACTGGTTTGGATGATTGTATAATCGAGATGGGTAGCATCATACTTCACAATCCGCTCTTCCCCGGGAACGATTTTTGTTACCAAGACAGCAAGTTGGCGGATGAACCACATCTGGATTAATACGTTCAAGACGTTGAATATGCCATGTGCGAAGGCAAGCTGCATGGCTGGATTGAGATTCAATGTAGTGGATAAGTTCGTTAATGCAGCAGTGAACGGAGCCAAAATGAGCATGATGAAGGCTGTTCCCGTCAAATTGAAGATAACATGAGAAGCGGCGGCACGTTTTGCGGGTATGCTGGCCCCGATTGCGGCGAGGATTGCAGTAATCGTTGTGCCGATATTATTACCGAACAGAATCGGCAACGCAGCCTGCAGAGAAATGCTGTTTTGAGAATACAGTTCCTGCAAAATACCGACCGTGGCGCTTGAACTCTGGACTACCAGCGTCATCCCTGTACCAGCGAGCACGCCGTAGAATGGATGGTCGGAAAGGTCCGTCATCAAAGCTCTGAACTGAGGGAGTTGCTCGAGTGGTTCCATACCTGTCCCCATCAAGTCTAAGCCATAAAAAAGACTACCAAAACCAAAAACTATTTGACCGATGCTGTTCAGGAGAGAATTTTTTGTGAAGAAGAGCAGCATGGCGCCAATCGCCATAATCGGAAGTGCATAGGCACCTACATGGAAACCGATGATGAAAGCCGTGATCGTTGTCCCGATGTTCGCACCCATGATGACCCCGATGGCTTGTTGCAGATTCATGAATCCGGCACTGACCAATCCTACAGCCAGAACGGTCGTCCCCGAACTGCTCTGGATCAATACGGTCACCAAAATCCCGGCCAATACAGCCCGGAATGGGGTGGAAGTGAACTTGTTCAATATATTGCGCAAATTATCGCCCGCACTTCGCTGCAGGCCGTCCCCCATGTATTTCAATCCGAATAAAAAAATGCCTAACCCTCCAAAAAATTGGAATAACATACTTTGCCAATCCATATAGCTCCTCCTTAAGATAATTGATCTCTATAATTGTAATGTACTAAGGGATGTGCTTTCTAAAAGATGATAACGATTCCCACCATGGATAAGAATAGAAGAAACAATTAACTTTGTACAGAGCTTTTTGCATTAGAATATCAAGAAAACTATCTCAGGGGCTAGTTTTCAAGTAATCGGGAAAGGAAAAACGATACAGATGTGATAAAATGGTCCTGATTAGCGTAAACTAAACGATAAATAAAAGGTATATGACTATAAAATGGAAGGAAGAATTTCCTGATGATAGATGAAAGCTTAACTGAAAATATCGATGAGCGGTTGAAAGGGATCGAGAACAATATCCGAAAAAATATGTCCTTGAGCAGCGTTCCTGTCCTGATGGAAGCCATCCGGACGCATCCGGATCATCCACATGTGAATTACCTGCTGGGACTCAGCCATTACAAAAACCGCAATCTCGAAAAAGCGATGCATTATGCACTGCGGGCGGTGGAATTGGATGGCACCGGCGATGCCTATCTGACGCTGCTGGCAAAGCTTTATGCGGAGGATGGGGATGACAAGGCAGCGGAGAGCTATGCGCAAGCCGCCTTCACCCGCAATCCTGCCAATTGGGAAGCGGCACTTGTGCTGGCGAAAATGGCCTTTGAAAAGAACGACCTCCCACGGGCCATTGAACTCGTCGATCAGGTGATCAAGCACACCCCAAAATCTTTCGCTGCCTTGCGGTTGAAATCGAAGATCTATCTTCAGCAGGAAGAAGAGTTGGATACGATTCTGGCTTCGATCGAAGAGTCCGAGAAATACGGATATGACGATGCCATCGAGTACGACCGCGTCTATGCCTACTACATCCACGGGCGCTATGATGAATGCCGCCGCATCCACAAGGAATTGGAACGGACACGGCCGCTTTCGCACAGCACCGAAAAAGTCGGCAAGCTGATCGCAACCATGCAATCGAGCCGGCTGGCAAGACGGGCACCGCATGCGGATTATTTCCATATGGACGCCACACATTCCAACCGTAAGGTCAAAGTCTCTTTGGATGAATCGCTGGCCGAGCTGAATGAGCTGATCGGTCTGGCGGAAGTGAAGGAGACCATCAACCGGATCGTAAAGCTGGTCGAATACGACAAAAAACGCGCCTACATGTTGTCGATCGAAAAGAACGAGCAGCCTTCCTATCATTTCGCCTTTTCCGGTAATCCAGGCACAGGGAAAACGACGGTCGCTAGGATTCTGGGAAACATCTTCTATTCCTTGGGCATCCTCGAATCGGGACAATTGGTGGAAGTCGATCGCTCGGATCTGGTCGGTGGGTATGTCGGCCAGACCGCCCAGAAGACCAAAGCTGTCATCGAGTCAGCAATGGGCGGCGTGCTGTTCATCGATGAAGCCTATTCCTTGGCTTCCGCGGACAGCGATTCGCTCGATTACGGTTCCGAAGCCATCGACACTCTGATCAAAGCGATGGAAGATCACCGCAACGACTTCATCGTCATCCTAGCTGGGTATGACACCGGCATGAAGCAACTGTTGAAATCGAATCCGGGCCTATCGAGCCGGATCAATATGCAAATCGATTTCGAAGATTTTTCCGATCAGGAACTATTGGAAATCGCCAAGGCGCAAGCAAAAGATAATCATTACACGCTGACCGAGGAGGCGGAGCAGGCTTTCAAAGTCCGGATCAATCAGGAAAAAGTGGTCCCGCAGTTCGCCAATGCCCGCGCCGTCAGGAACATCATGGAGGAGGCAATGCGCGAACGGGCCTTCCGTCTGAGCGAAAAGCCGGTGACGAAGGACGATCTGGTCATCCTCGAACCGCTCGATTTCGGCATCGACCCCAACCAACTGTTCGGGGACAATATCGAGGACCTGATGGCGCAGCTGCGCAATCTGGTCGGTTTGAAGGACGTCAAAAAACAAGTCGCTTCCATCATGAACTACGTGCGCGCAGAGAAACGCCGCGAAAAGATGGGTCACCCGATGAACGATCTGTCCTTGCATATGGTCTTCAACGGGAACCCGGGCACAGGCAAGACAACCATTGCGCGGCTGATCAGCCAAATACTGAAATCCATCGGCGTGCTGAAGCGCGGACACATGATCGAAGTCACAAGGGAAGAACTTGTCGGACAATACGTCGGCCAGACAGGACCGAAGACGCTGGAGAAAATCAAGGAAGCTTACGGTGGCGTCCTGTTCATCGATGAGGCCTACTCACTTTATTCTGCCTCCGAAAACGACTTCGGCTATGAAGCCATCAGCACGCTGATCAAGGAGATGGAGGACAACCGCGACAAATTGGTCGTCATCATGGCCGGCTACCCAAGCGAGATGGAGCAGATGCTCAGCATGAACTCCGGTATCCGCAGCAGGATCGCCTACACGGTGGATTTCCCGGATTACGACAGCGAAGAACTGACTGAAATTTTCCGCATGGCTGCCACCCAGCAAGGTTTTGTGCTGACGGAGGAAGCCCAGGCGAAAGTAAAGAATCGGTTCGTGCAGTCCTATACCACACGCGACAGCCATTTCGGCAACGCCCGTACCGCCAGAAGCCTGTTCGAGAAGGCGAAGCTGCACCAAAGCAACCGCTTGGCCGAAGATGAGGACGCCGACCTTTTCACGATCCTGCCTGAGGACATCGGAGAGAATGTTTAAGCACCTTGCATTCCAGTAGGTCGTCGAATAATAAATAAAGTTCTCGAACAATACCAGAATTGCATTGAATCGGTCTTTTTCCCGCCATGCAGCGCGGGACTTTCCCTATTGGGTCAACCAACAAGCGCCATGAACATTTTATGATCACAAAACGAGAAACACACACCACTATTTAGGGAAAATGGTGTGTGTTTCTTGTTTTGTTTCTATACTAAAGTGCCTTTTGGGAGTTCTTGTTTATAATTTGAACGAAAAATTGTGCATGAAAATTTGAGCAATTCGATAAAATTGTTCTTCTTCCATATTTTCAACGAATTGGATATCCCGTTTTGCTGTTTCGGTATAGTCTAAAGAATATACCTGATTCGTATTTACATTGCTGACCAAGGGTGCTTTAGCAGGCAATTTATCTGAAACAACCGGTATCAAAAATGGTCGTTCTTTTTCTGTTGTGGTTATCGGACAGACAATGACCATATTAGTGGCTCTGTTGTAGGCATCCTTACTCATGACAAGCGCAGGACGTCTTTTCTTGACCTCATATCCTCGAGAAGGGTCAAAATCAATGAACACAATATCCCGTTGTTTAGGAATCCATTTCATCTAGTTCTCCTTCGCTGGGTGCGTATCCGGCATCTAATTCAGGCATATAGTATTCTCCATCTGCCACACCTTCAAAATGATCTTTGATTTTGGGTATCAAGGTGATTGAACCGTTCTCCTTTTTAATGAAAAAGAATTCTTCTCCTTCTTTTACTCCGAATGAACTAGGGATCGTTATCATGATTGAATTTCCTTGTTTTCTGGCTTTGATTGCAGACATACTAATCACTCCTTTGATGTGATTTTAACATGTAATTACTGCCCATTACAATGATTATTTCTCGATTCCGGCAATCCCGAAAGCGCCAGGACCGCCATGGGAAGTGATGACGCAGCCGGTCTGGACCCAGGTGACATCATGGAAACCTTTTTCCTTCGCGTAGGTCTCCATTTGGTTCATGATTGCTGCTTCCAAGCCCAACGAAAGGATCAGGTACAGTTTTTTGTTGTCTATATCGTAAGTCTTCAGATAGTCATCAAAAAAATCGACAACGACGCGGCTCATCTTGCCGCGGTATTTCTTGGTGGAAACCAACTTGCCGTCGATCAGTTCGATCGTCGGTTTGATCTTCAGCAGCGATGCCCCCAGATAGGCTGCGTTGGAGACGCGGCCGCCTGCCCGCAGGAACTCGAGACCGGACGGCATGAATGAGAAGTGCGTGCGCGGCACCACTGCTTCGACGGCGGACACTAGTTGTTCCACTGCGATGTCCGGCTCCTGTTCAAGCAGATCAGCGGCGTAAAGCACGATCGCGGCCAAGCCGCCGGATACGTTCAGAGCGTCGATGAGGTGGATATTATCGAATTCTTCCGCCGCCAACACGGCACTCTGGAAGGAGGAAGAGGCCTTGGATGTGTAGCCGATATGCACAATGCTGCTGTCGGGATGAGCGGAGCGGATCTTTTCGAAGAAGGCGGTGTATTCGTTCGGATTGGTTGCGGTCGTCGAAGGCGTCTTTTTGGTGCGCTCGTAATAGTCGATCAGGTCCTGAACCGGAAAAGATCCGTCAAGATGATCAACATCATCCATGATGACGTGCATCGGCACAATCCGGATATTGTGTTTCTTTGCTAAATCAGTGGGGATATCCGCGCCGCTTTCAGTCGTAAGGATTACTTTGCTCATGCTGTTCCTCCGTCTCCAATGGTCAAATATGTTATTGCCAATGGACTCAATTTGTTGGTTCCAATATACCACACTTTTAGTGCTCTACCAAAAAGTGTTATGATGGAATCAGAAACAGAAAGGGATGATGAGGCATGGCCAAGAGAGGTAAAAATCGTAAATCGGATGTTGTGACGATGCTTGCGGTTGCAGGGTATGTGCTGAGCTTGGTGTTTGGTTTTCCAGCAGCTGAGAAAGCGGGCGATTTTTATCCGGCACTGATGGTTTTGGTGGGAATCGCTGTTTTGTTCGCGATTGTCTACTACCATTCGCGCGTGAATGCTTACGTCTGTCCACAATGCCGGGGGAAATTCAAAATCAACTTCCAGACGGATTTACTTTCGCTGAACGGAGGCAAGCAAGGCAAACGCTTGACTTGCCCGCATTGCGGCTTCAAAGGTTGGATGCAGGTGACCGCACCTGAGGAGTGATAAAAAAGTATGAGCTGGGGTTGTGTCGGCTGGGTTGAGGAAAGTAAAGTTGCCGAATGCACCTCCCGCATTAGCGGATTTCGCCTTATTCAGATGTAAAATTGTCGAATGTCTTCAAGCATTCGACAATTCAGGCCCGTTCGGATGAGAGAATGTCGAATATCATACCTGTTTTCGACAATTCCAGCCCGACCAAACACCAATCGAATATCAATAGCACCAATAAAATCAGAAATGAAACAAAAAACAGAGATCGCCTCATGTTGCTTTGAGACGACCTCTGCTGAAAATCAGATTATTTAGCTGTTTTTTCCAGATGCTTGCTGCGCAGTTGGCCGCAGGCGGCATCAATGTCGGTGCCGTGCTCCTTGCGGATGACGCAGTTGATGTTGTTCTTTTTGAGGATATCATAGAATGCCAAAATATCCTTTTTGGTGCTGCGTTCGTATTTGATGTGTTCGGCAACCGGATTGTAAGGGATCAGGTTCACGTAGGAAAGATGACGCTTATCCTTCAACAAGGCGACCAATTCGTGCGCCTGCTCCGGTCTGTCGTTCACGCCAGAGATCATGATATATTCGAACGTGATGCGGCGGTTTGTCTTCTCCAGGTACTCGTCGATGGCGGACATGACTTCCTTCAGCGGGTGTTTGCGGTTAATGCGCATCATACGACTGCGGATTTCATCGTTCGGCGCGTGCAGGGACAATGCCAAGTTGACTTGCAGCCCGTTATCCGCGAATTCACGGATCTTCGGAGCCAAGCCGCTTGTGGAAACGGTGATATGACGTGCGCCGATCGCCAAACCTTTGGCATGGTTGACGATATTAAGGAAGGCGATGACATTGTCGTAGTTGTCGAATGGCTCGCCGATGCCCATCACAACAATGTGGCTGACGCGTTCACCATTGCCTTTTTGATCCAAGTAATGCTGGATCTGCATGATCTGTGCGACGATTTCGCCGGCAGTCAGATCGCGTTGCTTGCGTTTCAGGCCACTTGCGCAGAATGTGCAGCCGATGTCGCAGCCGACTTGCGTCGTGACGCAGACAGAGAGCCCATATTCCTGACGCATCAGGACGGTTTCGATCATCAGTTTGTCTTCCAGTTGGAAGAGATATTTTGTGGTGCCGTCCGCTGATTCCTGGACGACCACTTGGTTCAATGGTTGCAGCAGGAAGGTGTCAGAGAGAAGGGCAACCAAATCTTTTGACAGATTCGTCATTTCCGAGAAGTCAAGTACGCGTTTGATATATAGCCAGTCCCAGATCTGTTGGGCGCGGAATTTTTTCTGGCCTTGTTCCAACAACCAAGCTTGCAGCTGATCCAAAGTCAATCCATAAATAGAAGGTGTGTTCATTATACTTTCCTTTCTGTACCGTTCAAATTTTCATTCCATATCATAACACATTTTTTTGAAAAGGGAATGACTTCCTGAAAAGAAGTGAAAGGCTGCAAATACGGTGGCCTGCTTGCTCGGCTATAAGCCGAACAAATCCTTCAAGAACAGTAAGCCGATGCCGAACATCACCAAAGTCGCAATGCCGCCGACAACGTTTCCCAAACGGCGATTGGTATGGCTGCCCATCACTTTTTTGTTGTTGCCGTTGAAGAGGATCAGGAGCATCAAGGGCGGGGCCATCAAGCCATTGATGGCAGCGGAATAATATAAAGCCCGCATCGGATCGATCCCGATGAAATTGATCGTCAGTCCGACAAGGGTGGCAATAGTGATGACGCCGTAGAAACCATGCGCCTCCTTCAGTTTCTTCCCCAGGCCCGTCTCCCAACCGAAAAATTCGGAAATGGCGTAAGAGGAGGAGCCAGCCAAAACCGGCACACCAAGCAGACCTGTTCCGATGATGCCCAAAGCGAACAGCCAATAGGCGAAGTCTCCCACCAACGGCCGAAGCGCTTGAGCGGCCTCCGCCGCGGAATTGATGGTGGTGATGCCGCTGAGGTGAAGGGTCCCGGCCGTCGTCAGAACAATCATGAAAGCAGTGACGGTCGTAAAGAACATCCCGACTATCGTATCAATTTTCATGTCCTTGATATCCTTGACAAAGATGCGCGGTTTTCCGATGCCAATCCCTTTGATTTTGTGCTCGACGATCTCCTTTTCCACTTCTTCATCCGCTTGCCAAAAAAACAGGTAAGGGGAAATCGTCGTCCCTAAAAAGGCCACCACATTAAGCGTAAATTCCCGGGAAGGGTAAAAGGTTGGGATAAGGGTATGCTGCAGGACCGAACCCCAATCCTGACGGACCATGAATGCCGTGAAAAAATAAGCGAACAGGGAAAGAGTCAGCAGCATCAGAAATCTCGAATAATATTTGTAGTCCATAAAAATTTCCAGAACCAAGGTCAGGGATGTCATGATCAGGATCCAAAAAATGAACGGCAAACCGAGCACCATCTGAGCCACCGCGGCCATCGCGCCCAGATCGGCGCCGATGTTTATCGTATTGGCGATGAACAGAAGGGAGATTGCCGGATAGCTTATCCACTTAGGGTAGGACTGCTTCATGATTCCGGTCAGCCCTTTACCCGAAACCAGCCCGATCCGCCCGCACATTTCCTGGATGGCAATCGCAAAGATGCAAGAAATCGGAGAAAGCCACAAAAGATGGAGGCCGAACATCGCTCCGGTCTGCGAGTAGGTGACGATTCCGGATGGATCATCATCGGAGGCTCCGGTGATGACGCCAGGTCCAAATTTTTTGAGAAATTTTTTGGTCTTTTTGAGCATATCGCGCATCTTTCTCGCTCCCTTATTGAGTTGTGCAGCTTTAATCAGACTTCCCAGAAATCGTTGTGTCAGCGAGCATCAGTGTGGGTCGTCAATGGGATAAAGGAGCGGGCATGTCCAGTTTTTTTATCTTCTTTTTATCTTCTTTGACATCATCATACCTACTATCCGTTTAGCTTGCAAGCACTTGCATCAGTATATGATATACTATTTACAGGAACGCAAACAACGGAAAATCCGGATTATTGAGGTGGATTAAAATGGAAGAATCAGCTGTAAAAATTGAAACAATCGATGCATATATCAGCCGCTATGATGAGGATATTCGGGCAATTCTGCAGGAATTTCGTCGGCTGATAAAGGAAGAGGCACCTGATGCGACAGAGAAAATCAGTTATCAGATGCCGACCTTCTACCTTAACGGAAACCTTGTGCATTTTGCTGTGCAGAAAAATCATATCGGTTTCTATCCGGCACCAAGCGGCGTTGCGGCTTTTAAGGAAGAATTGACGGATTACAAGACTTCAAAAGGCGCCATCCAATTTCCGCTGACGAAACCGATCCCTTATGAGCTTGTGCGCCGGATCGTCCGCTTCCGGGTCGAAGAAGCGAAGGGGAAAAAGAAACAGAATAAAAAATGAAGGGCTCTGCTAGAGTATCTGAATTACATAAAGGAGGCGTATTATGGATCTGCATGCTGTCTTAACCCAAGTCATCCCGACGCTTGCGAGCCTTATCGAGGGCATCGGTGTCCTGATCATCCTTTATGGGTGCGTCAAGTCATTGTACCTGTTCATTCTGGACAGACTCAATCTGAGCAACAACCAACCGAAACTGGAATTGGCCAAAGCTTTGGCGTTCAGTCTGGAATTCAAACTGGCCGCAGAAATATTGAAGACAGTCATCATCCAGACGATTGATGAATTCATTGTGCTCTCGGCCATCGTCATCCTGAGGGTTGTGCTGACGGTCGTCATCTATTGGGAAATCAAGAGTACCAACTCGGAAGAACAAGAGTAACTTTCGCACGCATGTTCCAGGAAGTTGAAAATGCTCTCTTTTTACCCGGGTGTTGGCATTCGTATGATTCAGCGTCACCGGTCAGCGAAGGCCTCACGCATATAGCCGCACGCATATAATAGAAGAAATGCTGGTTTAAGCTCTCGAATATCAATATAGGGCCGATGCGTCCTGCCTCACACTCATGGACACATACGAAAGATCAGAAAACTTCCGAAGCCCATTTGGCAGCCTTTGAACGCCGTGTCTTCAAAAATCCTTACATAGCCTGCAGAAAGAAATAATGCGAAGATACAAAATAAGCCCTGCGCAGAATCAATTTACGCGGGGCTTACTTTATTTGGATGGCAGCATGAAATCAGAAACTCTCGTAGTAGCTCATTTCCATGCCCAAGATATATTCAGGGCGCTCTTTCTTAATGCGGTGTCCGGCTTTATGGACATCGCTCTTTTCCCAGTTCTGCCAATCCTTTTTGGAATCCCATTTGATCAGGACGAGCACTTCTTCGCTCTCTTTGTTGACGGACCGGACATAGGTTTCTATGCTATGAAAACCGGGTTGTTGCGGCAGGATGGTGCTGGTTTTGAATTTACTGACAGCGGCTTCCGAAAAACCGCGGGCGATCGATAATTTTCTGGCTTGGATGAACATGAGCAGAACCTACTTTCATTTATACTGAATACAGCTTATTTTTATATAGTGGATAGTATAGCAGAACTGGCTGGAAAGTGTAAGGGAAAGATTAGAAAATAATGTGGAAAGAGATCTGAGCATATGAGAATAATGGATTCACGTTCCGATTTTCTGCGAGAACTTGCATCAAGTATCTTTTTTTCTTAGAATGTAAGGACGATTATTAGGAACAGAAAGGATGATGATGGATGCGATTGGATAAATTGCTCACAGAATGCGGCTACGGCTCCCGCGGACAAGTGAAAAAGCTGATCAGAAGCAAACAAGTCAGCCTCGATGGGGAAATCGTGTTGGCGGAAAACCGCAATGTCGATCCGCAGCTCCAGACGGTTGTTGTTTCGGGGAAAACGCTGACGTACCGGACAAATGTCTACTACATGTTGCACAAGCCAGTCGGTGTCGTGACGGCGGTATCCGATGAAGGCAATCGCACCGTCATCGATCTGATTGACCCGTCCGACCGCAGACCGGGTCTCTATCCGGTGGGGCGGTTGGATAAGGACACGGAAGGGTTGCTGCTGATCACGGACAATGGGCAGCTGGGCTATCAGCTGTTGCTGCCGCACAAAAAAGTGACGAAGCGCTATGAAGTCGTCGTGAACGAGCGCGTGACCGTCGCCGATCAAGAAGCCTTCGCCGAAGGGATCGTCTTCCACGGAGGGACGACCTGCAAGCCCGCCCGCTTGACCATCCTCAGCCATGGTGACGAGGAAAGCCGTGTACTGTTGGACATCAGCGAGGGGAAATTCCACCAAGTGAAGAAGATGTTCCTCTCGGTCGGCAAGAAGGTCACTTATCTGAAGCGCTTGTCTATGGGCCCTCTGGAGCTGGATGAATCGATTTTGCCTGGCAACTATCGGCCGCTGAATGAAGCGGAAATGGAAAAACTCAAGCCGTATTTCCGCTAGGAAGAAGGCAATTCAAGGGGCTGTATAAAACCAGAACAGTACTTTCTGGTTTTATACAGCCCCTTCTATTTGGAAAATGAATCAATGCTCAGTAATAACCCGCCAAAAGCGGTTAGGCGGGGAAAAGCAACTCAAACTACAGTCAGAAAACCCGCCAAAACAACCTAGGCGGGGAAAAACGTCCGCGGACAACACGAGATTCCCCGTCAAAACCATTTTGGCGGGGAATCTCGCTTACAATCATAAACGCGAACCAAAGATCAGACAATCATGCCAGCAAACGAGAAAGAAAAAGCTGACTCATGATCGATGCAGATCCTGTGGCATTGCTTTTTTCCTAGGTTTGTCCTGGGTCAACCGATAGCTTTCCGTGATGATCCGATCCGCAATCGGATAAAGTTCCTCGGAGACGAGCCGTAGGGTGATCCAGTGGGTCTTATTCATATGATAAGCCGGCATGATTTCGGGAATCGTTTCACGGAGGTAGTCGTTCCGCTCAGGCGTATTCTTCACATTCAACCAGATTTCATTGTTCCGTTCATAGATGTAGGCGAATGATTTTCGGTTGCCTTCATGGCGCATGACGGTCCAATTAACGTCTTCGAAAGGGTAATCTTCGATGACGTGTGCGTGTTCTTGGCAAAGTTCAATCAAGCGAGTTCTGACAGAAATTGTTTCGTACATGACGCGCCTTCTTTCTATTTTATGATACACACTCATTATATTAAATTTTCTTGAAAAAGGCTTGTAACAGGTCGCATCTATTGACATACGGACGGATAATGCGATAATAGATAGCGTGCTATGTAAATTTATCCGAAAAGGAGGGAAAGCTATGGTATCGCGCGACATGATGGGTGTATACATTCCGATGCTTCATAACCAATTCAAAGAACAGATGAATCGGTTAGTGGGGAAGATTGATTTAACCACGTCCCAGATTCATGTCCTTTTTTATCTGAAGAGCAGAGCTGACGAGGAAGTAATCCAAAAAGATATTGAGGAAACGTTTAACCTCACCAATCCGACCGTGACCGGAATCATCAAACGTCTGGAAGCGAAGGGCTTCGTCACACGCACGGTCAGTTCGAAGGATGCTCGGTCCAAAAGCATCCATCTGACTGAAAAGAGCATCGCGGCATCGGTAGAAATGAAGCGGGCTTTACATGAAGCCAACAAAAAACTCTTCGAAGGATTCACCGACGAGGAAATGGATGTATTGGAAGGCTGCTTCAAAAGGATGCTGCACAACTTGGAAGGCGGCGGGTGTGTTAATCCGCACGGGCATGCGCATAAAAAAGAAAACAACTATTTTAGGAAAGAAAAGGGATAGCAGATGAAAGTGATAATGAAATACCTAAAACCTTTTGCCGGTACAATCCTGATCAGCTTGCTGATTTTGTTCGGCCAGGCGATCGGTGAATTGAGCCTGCCGAATTTGATGAGTGACATCGTCAATACCGGCATCCAGAACGGTGGCGTCGAACAGGAAGCGCCTGAAGCACTCCCGTCGGAAGGCTTCGCGCTTATGACACTGTTCATGGACGAAGCAGATAAGGAAACGTTCCAGAACAGCTATCAGCTGATCGCGGGCGGATCGTCGGAAGCCGAAGCCTACAGTGAAGACTTTCCGGAAAGCCAGGAAGCAGATTTCTACGTGCTGGATGAAACCGATCCGGATCAATTGTCTTCGCTGGAGAGCATCTTCAGCAAGGCCAGCTACAGCTTTGTGACCTTCATGAAAGAAATGGGTGGACAGCAAGGGAATGATGCTGCAGTAGATGCCGAGAGTGGTTTTGAGAACGTCGATATGGCACAACTATACGCGCTCTTGCCGCAACTGCAATTGTTGCCGCAGGAAGCTTTCACGGCGTCCATGGATGTTGCCGAGGCTGCTGAACCGATGCTCTACAGCCAAATCGGGATTTTGTTTACGAAACTGTTCTATGAAGATCTGGGAGCGGATATGGATGCGCTCCAGAACCAATACATCATGACGAAAGGCGCCCAGATGCTCGCCATAGCCCTTGCGGTTTCCGTTGCTTCTGTAGCGGTTGCTTACTTCTCCTCCCGGATTGCCTCAAAAGTGTCCGGCCGGATGAGAAGGGATGTCTTCGCCAAAGTCGAAAGCTTTTCCAACGCTGAGTTCGATAATTTTTCGACCGCATCGTTGATTACGCGCACAACCAATGACGTGCAACAGATCCAACAACTGATTACGATCGGTATCCGCATGCTGTGCTATGCACCGATTCTTGCTACGGGTGGCCTGATCATGGCAATCGACAAGAGCGTTTCACTGGCCTGGACGATTGCCGTTGCGGTTATCGCCCTTGTCGGTATTATGATGACGATCCTTTCCATTGCGATGCCGAAGTTCAAAGTGTTGCAAAGCTTGACCGACAGATTGAATCTGGTCAGCCGTGAGAACCTTTCCGGCATGATGGTCATCCGCGCTTTCGGCAATGAATCGTTTGAAGAAAACCGCTTCAACGACGCCAATGAAGACTATACTTATACAAACCGCTTTGTGCAGCGCTTGATGTCGCTTTTGATGCCGGCGATGATGCTCGTCATGAACGGCGTTTCGCTGCTCATCATCTGGTTCGGCAGTCAGCAAGTTGCTGATTCTGCCCTGCAGATTGGGGATATGATGGCCTACATCCAATATGTGATGCAGATCATCATGGCCTTCTTGATGATTTCGATGATGTTCATCTTTCTGCCGCGCGCTTCTGTATCGGCAACCCGGATTGGGGAAGTATTGGATACGGAACTGAGCATCTCGGATCCGATCGATGCGCAACCTAGCTTAAAGAACGAAGGGCTCATCACCTTCAATCATGTCTCTTATCATTATCCGAAGGCAAGCGAAAATGTCTTGACCGACATTTCCTTTACGGCCAGACCGGGTGAAACGACCGCAATCATCGGCTCAACCGGTTCCGGAAAGTCGACCTTGATCAATCTGATCCCGCGCTTCTATGACGTGACGGACGGCGCCATTGAAATTGACGGCGTCGACATCCGGAAAATGACACAGGCCGATCTGCGCCGGAACATCGGCTATGTTCCCCAGAAAGGGATGCTCTTCTCCGGGGATATTGCCTCGAACATTATGTACGGGAAAGAGGACGCTTCGATGGATGATGTCATGAAAGCCATTGAAGTCGCCCAAGCGAAGAATTTCGTAGCGGAGATGGAGGATGGTATCGAAACGGCCATCGCACAAGGCGGTGGTAACGTCAGCGGAGGACAGAAACAGCGCTTGTCCATTGCGCGTGCGTTAGTTAAAAAAGCACCGATCTATATTTTTGACGACAGCTTCTCGGCCTTGGACTTCAAAACGGATGCGGCATTGCGTTCCGCGCTGCATGCCTACACGGACAACGCAACCGTCCTGATTGTAGCGCAGCGGATCAGCACTATCATGGACGCGGAACAGATCATCGTCCTCGATAAAGGCAAAATCGTCGGGATAGGGACTCACGATGCGTTGATGAAAAATTGTGAGACTTACCAAGAAATTGCTAAATCTCAGCTCTCAGAGGAGGAATTAGCATGAGCGAAATGAAACAAAGAAGACCGCAGGGCGGACCTGGTGGCGGCCACGGTCCGATGGGCGGAATGAGCGCACCGGTCGTGAAAGCGAAGGACTTCAAGGGCGGATTCAAAAAATTGGCCGCTTATCTGTCACCCTTCAAATGGCTGATGGCAGTCGTCTTCATATTGGCGATTGCATCCTCGCTGTTCGGAATCGTCGGACCCAAAATCATGGCTTTGGCCATCGACAAATTGGTCGCCGGTATCATGCTGAAATTCACGGGCGGATCTGGCGAAATCGATTTCGATTATATCGGTACCGTACTGTTGGGGCTTTTGGGCTTGTACGTACTGAGTGCAACCTTCTCTTATATTCAAGGTTTCCTGATGTCAGGCGTCTCCGCAAAAGTTTCTTATAAACTGCGCAAAGATATCATGGAGAAAATCAACAAATTGCCGCTGGCCTATTTTCACAAGAACAGTCAAGGCGATGTACTTTCCAGGATCACGAATGATGTGGATACCCTGAATACCAGCCTGAACCAAAGCCTCACCCAGATCATCACGTCGATCACAACATTGGTGGGTGTCTTTATCATGATGCTGACGATCAGTTGGTCACTGACACTTGTCATCCTGGGTGTGCTGATCGTGTCCATGGTGCTCCTGATGCTGATCATGTCGAAGTCGCAGAAGCACTTTGCCAATCAGCAGAAATACTTAGGTGCGGTCAATGGCCATGTCGAAGAGATGTACGGCGGACATGTGGTCATGAAAGCTTTCAACGGAGAAACGAAGTCTGTTGCCGCTTTTGATAAAGAGAACGATCAGTTGATCGAAGCCGGCTTCAAGGCCGAGTTCCTTTCAGGTTTGATGATGCCCTTGTTGAGTCTCATCGGAAATCTCGGCTATGTCGTGGTCTGTATCATGGGTGGCGCTATGGCGGCTGCCGGAAAGATGACGATCGGGGATATCCAAGCCTTCTTGCAGTATGTCCGCAACTTCACGCAGCCATTGACCCAAGTCGCGCAAGTAGGGAGTCAGTTGCAACGGATGGTAGCGGCCTCTGAACGAATTTTTGAGTTTCTGGAAGAGGAAGAAGAGACCGTAACGGAAGCGAAAATTGAAATGGCGACCGCTGATGTGAAAGGGAATGTCCGCTTCGAACACGTCAAGTTCGGTTATGAACCGGAACATCTGGTAATTAAGGATTTCTCCGCGGATGTCAAAGAAGGCCAAAAAGTCGCGCTAGTCGGTCCTACCGGCGCCGGCAAGACAACGATGGTGAAATTGCTCATGCGCTTCTACGATCTGACGGACGGAGCCATCTACATCGACAACCACAACCTTACAGACTTCACACGCAGCGATTTGCGGACAGAATTCGGGATGGTGCTGCAGGATACGTGGCTATACAACGGCACCATCATGGAGAACATTCGCTACGGAAAACTGGATGCGACGGATGAAGAAGTCATCGCTGCTGCAAAAGCTGCGCAGGTGGATCACTTTGTCCGGACGTTGCCGGATGGCTATGATATGGTCCTGAATGAGGAAGCCAATAATGTTTCGCAAGGCGAAAAACAATTGCTGACGATCGCACGCGCCATCCTTGCCGATCCGCAGATCATGATTCTCGATGAAGCGACAAGTTCGGTCGATACGCGGACAGAAGTGCTGATCCAGAAAGCGATGGACACGCTGATGCATGGCAGAACGAGCTTCATCATCGCGCATCGTCTATCGACCATCAAAAATGCCGACCTGATCCTCTGTATGAATAACGGGGACATCGTCGAACAAGGAACCCACGAAGAACTGCTGGCAAAAGGCGGTTTCTACGCCGATCTCTACAACAGCCAATTCGACGAGGGCGAAGAATAATAATGACAATAAAACTGCGTCATGCAGCCTAAAGAAGATGATCCCGATACGCATTCGGGATCATCTTCTTTCTTTTTTTTCAAAGAATAAGCATATAATTCGTTTTGTCAACACTGGGTGTGAAAAAAATCTCGTCCAGGAGTTCCCGAGTGACAATCAGATCATCCTCAAGAAGGGCCTGAACATTGAATGGATGCCATCTCAGCACACTTATCCAAGCAACAATGATAGCGTTCACAAAATGTTAATAATAAAAAAGTTGTAACCGGTTACCATTCGGTGGTATTCTTGCCTTAGTTCTTACAACCAAGTTTTATTTATAAAGTTGCAATACATTTTAAAAGAAACCTAGTTTCATAATGTGATAAAAACACTCGGTTAATAAGTTCTGAATTCATAATATGGAGGGTAATTTTATGTCAAAAAATGCTTCAACGGTTCTGAGTGAAACAAAACTCAATCGCGCCAAACTGTGGCAGATTATTTTATTCACTTTGAATAACTCATCAACAAATATTTACTTATTCGCTTTTGGTTTTGTCGTCTATTATTCAACGGGTCTTGTAGGCTTGACCGCGCTGTTCGTGAGTCAAATTATGGGGTATATCCGTATCTTTGATGGGGTTATTGATCCGGCTATCGGCGTTTTGATTGATAAAACGGATACTAAATTCGGTAAATATCGTCCTATTATGGTTTTAGGCAATCTTATTACTGTCATTTCATTCTTGGTATTATTTAATATTCATGGTATGGGCGAAGGGATGAAAATCCCGGTTTTCTTGCTCGCATTAGTTGTGCATAAAATCGGGTACTCCTTGCAAGCGACGGTTACAAAAGCCGGTCAAGCAGCTTTGACAAGCGATCCAAAACAACGTCCCATCTTCAATATCGTTGATGGCTGGGTAACAACTTTATTGTTCACTGGAGGCCAGATTGTTGTCGCAAACTTCTTAGTGCCAAAATATGGCGGCTTTACTCCGGAATTTTTCAATGTATTTATCCCGGGAGTCATGGTCATCTCAGCTGTCCTAGGAATTTTGGCGGTTATTGGTATCGCGGAAAAAGACAATAAACAATACTTTGGTATCGGTGAAAAAACGACTAAAACATCGTTCAAGGATTACTGGGCAATCGTCAAAGGCAACAGACCTTTGCAAATGCTTACAATGGCTGCAGCCTTTGTGAAGTTCAATGCACAAATGTTCGGAGACCAAGTTGTATTGATGATCCTGTTCGGTATCATCTTCGGTAACTTTGGTCTATCAGGAACAATCTCGTTAGTGTTGATTTTGCCTAACCTACTGTTCACAACCTTTGCAGCGACAATTGCCCAAAAAAGAGGGTTGCGTTATTCCTATGTACGCTACTTGCAAGGTGCAGTTGTTTCATTGGCCTTATTAGGCGGTTTGCTTTTCTTCGCGAACCCAGGGGACTTGAGCTTCTCTAACGTATCGTTATGGACAGTTGCCTTCACAATCATTTTTGCTTGTGCGAAAGGCTTCACATCCACTCCATCAGGCTTGGCCTTGACGATGGCAGCGGATGTCTCTGATTACGAAACAAGTGTTTCCGGACGTTATGTTTCCGGTATGCTGAGCACCATGTTCTCATTGACTGACTCTGTCGCATCATCCTTCGCACCAATGTCGATTGGTTGGATCTTAGCCGCTGTAGGATTTGCGCAAGCTTATCCAACGGCTGACACGCCACTCTCGCCACAATTGCGTATTGCTGGTATTGTAATGATTTCAGTTTTGCCTCTAGTCGGTACACTGATTGCTTTAACGTTCATGAAATTCTACCCATTGGATAAGGAAACAATGGAAAGCGTTCAAATTAAAATTGCAGCAATGAAACAAGCTGATCCAAGTGATCATGATGATGAAGCAGAAATGCCTCAAGCAATCCCTGATGCAATCCCTGCAATGAATGACTAAAGCTACGACTTTTTATTTTTGAGCTAGAGGGAAAATAATATTGTAGAGAAAAGAGGAAAATATTATGGCAGAAGAAAAAGTTGTTAAGCAGCAAAATCAAGCAAACGATATGAAAAGTAAGCTAAGCCTGAAGCACAGATTGGCTTATGGAGCCGGAGATGCCGGTGGGGTTGTTACCCTTGTGTTGATCGGAACATTTATGAACCGATATATCACAAACATATTGGGAGTATCATTTGCGACGCTTTCTGTACTGTTGCTCGTTTGGAATATTTGGGATATGGTAAATGACCCGATGATGGGCACGTTTATGGATAAGTCCTTCTCTAAAGCCACTGGAAAAAAAGATAAGTTCCGCCCTTGGATGTTACGTTCCATTCCTTTAATTGTTATCGGTCTTATCGCCTTCTTCTCGGTACCATCAATGTTTGAAGGAACCATGCGTTTAGTGGCTATTTTTCTGTTAAAAGTTATTTACGAATTAGGTTACACGATGATGAATATTGCCATGGGATCAGTTCTTGGGGTTATGGCCTTAAATGATAGAGAGAGAACTACTTTATCTTCGGCTCGTGGTATGGGATCAACCCTTGGTGGTCTGATCGGTTCGATGGCTATACCGGTGATTCTTGCGCGTTTAGGTGAAAATACAACCGGTTATATGGTTGCAGGTATCTTCGCAGCTGTATTAGGTGGTGCACTGATCTTCTTCCACTATTGGGGAACGGAAGAACGGAATGTTGCAGCGAAACTTGCCGCGGAGGAACAAACAGAACCGACAAAAGTTACCGATATTTTTGTTACATTAGCTAAAAACAAAGCGTTCTTGTCACTTTGCTTACACTCGATTGTAATCGTTTTCGGTCAAAATCTATTCAATGCAACGCTTCCTTACATTTACGGTGATGTATTTGGTGATCTGGGCTTAATGGCATACGCTTCTGCGATCGGTATGGGATTGCCGGTAGTGCTGTTACTTATCGCGCCATACTTGGTAAAATTGATTGGATCCACTGTTAAGGTAATCCGGACTTACTTGTTACTGAGTGCCGTTATCTTTGTTGGTTTGTACTTTTGGAAATTAGTTGGTGACTTGCCGCCATTCCTATACATGATTGGTGCCAGCTTAGGGATCGCTTTCATGATGATGTCCGTTCAACTTCAATGGGGTCTTGTTTCTGAATCTATTGACTACAATGAATACATCACAGGAAAACGCTCAGAAGGTTCAATCTATGGTAACTTCTCACTGACAAGACGGGTCGGCCAAATGTTGGCGCAATCACTTGTTGTCTTGATGATTGGTTGGATTGGTTACAGCCAACAAGCCGCTCAAACCGGCCAAGCACAATCAGCTGAAACAGTTGAAGGGCTAGTATTGTTGAATCTTATTGGACCAGCAGTTTGTGCCTTACTATCATGGGTTTCATTCAAATTCATCTGGAACATTACTGATGAAACACGTACTGAGATGACTTCAGCTCGTCTGGCAAGACTTGATGAATTTGCTAAGAAACAGGATGAAAATCAAGATTAATAGAGAGGTGCACTAATGAAATTAAGAAGTCACTTATTAAATGTATTGGTCAATGATGAAGTGGAGGCTTACTTGAAGGAGAACGATGTCATTGTCGTTCCTTTTGGCCCAACCGAACTCCACGGGGGGCTGCCCTTGGATTGCGAAACCATCTTGGCTGAGGGGATTGCCTTATTGATGGCAGAAAGGACAAACTCACTTGTCCTTCCGCATGTGCCTTATATTTATTCAGGGGCAACCGCCTCAGGTAAGGGAACCATCCAATTGACCGTCAGGGAAAGTGCCGATATGCTGCATGGTCTGGCACAGTCCCTATTGCGATCAGGATTCAAAAAGCAGATTTATATCAGCCTGCACGGCCCAGCCCATATCTCCATCAATCCGGTTGTGCGTGATTTCTTTGATGAAACAGGGATAGCCATCCTCTATATCGATGGCGTGATTACAGCCCAGAAATCCGGCGTCTTTTCAAATCCGAAAGAAATGATGCTCAATTTGGATAAGATGATTCTGGGGGCTTACAAGTTACGCAATCGTTTGGATGACATCTTGCTGACTTCTGATTATGCAGAACCGGTTACCCAAACACCATCGGTTTTCGGTAACCTGAGTGCCCAAGCCTTTCAATCGGGAGCAACAGGTTATTATTTCAAGGAACATTCAGACCACATGGCAACCTCTGCCATACCGGATATTGAAACGCGGGACCGCATGGCAGAAGAAGGACTGGTATTGTTGAATAAGATGGTGGATACGATTGATTTTCCGAATTTGCTTAAGGAAATGGCGATTCAAGAAGAGTATCTGGAAGAGGTTTACGAGCGTTACCCACACGTTCCGGCTGCCTACAATCGACATAAAAACAGTTAAACTGTCTCACAGACTGCTCTCTGTAATGTGGGCAATGTCACTAACCTAAGCAATTCGAAGGCTGTAAAAAAGCGGGGATGCATTATGCATCCTCGCTTTTTTGATTCTCGACATTCGATAATCTCGGCTTAATCGGGAATCGAATCGTCGGATCTACCCTAGCTATTCGACAATTTGGCCTGCCTCACTGAGCATTTTTTCTGAATTCTGATTGCCAATCGCATCCAGTCCACACCTGCCGTTTTATCAATCTTTCAACTTCATATTTTCGTAGTTCATGTGCGGGTTCAGCAGGCCACGTTCGCTTTTCAGGACAAAAGAAAAGTTGCTTTCGTTGAAGTCGATGATGTTGTCTTCATCCAATTGCTGCAGGCTGTCCTTAGTGGCTTTTACCAAGCCGAAGTTAGTGTCCAATACGGTGTCATAGTTCGGGTTTTGCATATCATACGCACGGATCGCGAACATACTGCTGTCCGGTCCGCCGCAGCCGTAGATGGTGCTCATATATAATGAGAGTTCCTCGGCCATCCCCAATTTTGTCAGTCGTTGCATGGCATTCAATGTGAATGTCAGTTTCATTTTAAATCACCTCTTGTGTTAATTATAGAGTATGTCTTCGTGAAATAAATCCAATATGCTCAAGCCGATAAAAATGTTTGACAAGGTGAGAAACAGATGCTATATTTAATTAAATTTTAATAGAAGAGCGATGAAGAGGAGAGTACCTTTCGATTGTCATTCCAGAGAGCCCCGGTAGGTGAAAAGGGGTATGATGAAAAAAAGCGAAGATGGTCTCGGAGCAAAGCAATGCGGATAGTGTTGCTTCGGTTTGTGCACGATAACGCACAAAAGTATAACAAGCGGGAGCTTGCGTACTTTTTAAGGTATGGATCGCGAGGTCCTTACGAACATGGGTGGTAACACGAAGAGCTTTCGTCCCTGTATTTCAAACAGTTGGAATATAGGGACGAGGGCTTTTTTGCTTTATGCAAAATATGAGAATGACCAGAAGCAACCTCGGCTAATCGGCAATGACACAATGAGCAACTGCTATGCAAGAATAAATCAAAAACCAGAAGGGAAAGATGACAAATGACAGAGAAAAATTACAGTTTTGAAACGTTGCAAGTACACGCAGGCCAAGCCCCAGACCCCGTTACCGGAGCCCGTGCGGTACCGATTTACCAAACGACTGCTTTCGTCTTCGACAGCGCGGAACAGGCTGCCGGCCGTTTCGCTTTGACGGATGCCGGAAATGTCTACACGCGTTTGACGAACCCTACCACCGCAGTCGTGGACGCGCGGGTGGCAGCGCTTGAGGGCGGCACCTCCGCGGTCACGGTCGCTTCAGGTTCGGCTGCAATCACGTACGCCATCCTGAACGTGGCGAATGCGGGCGATGAAATCGTCGCTGCCAGCACGCTTTATGGTGGAACCTATAATCTTTTCAGCGCGACCTTGCCTAATTTGGGCATCAAAACAACATTCATCGATCCGGAAGATACGGCTAACTTCGAAGCAGCCATCACGGAAAAGACGAAAGCCATCTTTATCGAATCGATCGGAAACCCGAGCACGAACCTGATTGATATCGAAAAGGTCGCTGAAATCGCGCATAGCCATGGCATCATTTTGATCGTGGATAACACGTTCGGTACGCCTTACCTGATCCGTCCATTCGAATTCGGTGCCGATGTGGTAGTCCATTCCGCCACTAAATTCCTGGGTGGACATGGCACAACAATGGGCGGTGTCATAGTAGAATCCGGTAAATTCGATTTTGCCGCCAGTGGAAGATACCCTGGCTTCACAACGCCGGATGCGCATTACAACGGGTTGGTCTATACGGATTTGGGACCGGGAGCGTTCACGACCAAAATCCGTGTGCAATTGCTGCGTGATACGGGAGCCTGTATCGGACCGATCGATTCCTTCCTGTTGCTGCAGGGGATCGAAACTTTGTCATTGCGCGTCGAACGTCATGTCGAAAATACCCGCAAGGTTGTCGCTTATCTGGCGAACCACCCGAAAGTATCCTGGGTAAATTATCCGGAATTGCCGGAAAGCAAGTACAAGCCTTTAGCCGACAAATACTTCCCTAAAGGCGCCGGTTCGATCTTCACTTTCGGCATCGAGGGCGGCAAACAAGCCGGCATCGAGTGGATCGACAAACTGGAGTTGTTCTCGCTGCTTGCGAACGTTGCCGATGCGAAATCTTTGGTCATCCATCCGGCCAGCACGACCCACGCGCAATTGAGCGAGGAAGACCTTATTGCTGCCGGTGTTTCCGGGGACATGATCCGTCTGTCCATCGGGATCGAAAATGCCGACGACATCATCGCTGATCTGGATCAGGCTTTCGCGCAGATTTGATCCAGATATTTCCGGAAAATCAGGCACCGCGCGGCTCCTCCGGTGAACGGAGGCTTCGCCGGAGTTCGGGCAACATTTCAAGGTGTGTTCTCCGATGAGCGCACTTTAGTCGGAGTTGAGGCCGAAATTATCCGGTGTCTTCCGATTAACGGCAACCACACCGGAGGAACGGCCTTATACCGGGGCTTTCATCCTGACCGCAGTTGCCAGCCAGAGTTCAGGTACCATCCACATATCAGAGCATACATGCGAAAAGCCCGGAACTGTCCGCAAATGAGACGGTTTCGGGCTCTTCGGCTATTGATTGCGGCCAAAAAGATGGAATGCTATACTGTTCCTAGTGATGATTACGAAGAAAGGAGAGCGGTTATGAGAGCGAAATTGCGGATTTTTTTGACCTTGATGCATGGTATTTTTTCCGATGTGGCTATTCAAGGGGCGGAGTCTGCCCAAAAATCAAAAAAATTCAGACAACAATACGCTTCTTGCTGCTTATCCTGAATCAAGCGATAAGTCCGGCTATGGGGCCTCCCATAGCTATTTTTGTGCAAGAAAAGAAGGGACTTTCAAATGGAAAATCACACATCATTGCATAACAATATTTCACTGGCGAAAAAATATGCCTTCATCCAATACTTCGGCATCACCTCGTTATGGCTCCTCTATTTGAGCTCGTTCAAAGGGATGAGCTTGGTACAGATAGGCTTTCTTGAGGCCATCTTTCATATCACTAGTTTTGTCTTCGAGGTGCCGTCAGGGGCTTTGGCGGACCGGTTCGGCTACAAAAAAATCCTGCTGTTCGGGAAAGTGATGGCCATCATCAGCTCGATCGGGATGATCTATGGTCAGAGTTTCTCTCATTTTGCGATTGCGTTCGCGTTCTCGGCGCTTTCCTACAATTTCAACTCGGGGACCTACGAAGCGCTGGTCTTCGAAAGCATGAAGGGGTTGGAAGAGGAGAGCGGCTATCTGGACAAGCTGGCCCACATCAATTTCCTGATCGAAATCAGTGCCCAAAGTGGCGTGATCCTTGCCGGTATTTTGGCCGATGCTTTTTTCCCGGCCGTCTATATGGTCAATATCCTGCTCTGCATACTGAATATGTTCCTGATTTCCCGCATGGTAGAGCCAGTCAAGGGACCAAGTTTACAAGTGAGTGAAACAGTTGGATTTTCCGAAAAAGTGGGGCAGTCCTACACCCGGATACTGGGGAATGCCTGGCGGTTGCTGAAGCGGCATAAAGAGCTCCGGGGCTGGATCCTGTTTTTTGCCCTGCTGGACAGCTTTGCAGCGACTTATTATTTCTATTTCCAGAACTACCTGTCGGTGCTGGGCTACAACGGCAAGGCTACGAGTTTTTATCTGTTTGCTGCTGCCCTGTTCGGTATCTTCGGAGCAAAATTTTCACCAGCCATCGAGCAGAAACTCCAAAAAAAACGGATTCCTTATGTCTTTCCCGCAGTTGTTTCGTTGGCGTTGCTCCTCTCGGCATCGGGAAATCGGCTGCTGATATTTGGTGGATTTGTGCTTTCGATCATTTTTTCCGCGGTGTCACCGACGATTGCGAACGCCTACATCAATCAGTTGATCCCTTCCGAAGAAAGGGCGACGCTTTTGAGCGCGAACAGCATGGCCTACAGTCTCTGCATGATCATCCTTTTCCCGGTGATTGGTGGTGTCATCAATCTGTTGGATTTCCGGATCGCCTATTTGCTGATGGCGTTGGCCATCATACTGGTCGGAGGCAGCTTTGCGACAATCGCAATAAACCGGATCCGCTCCCGCGGTTAAATGAATACAAAAAGAGCCTGCTGCCGGGATACATTTTTCGGCAGCAGGCTCTTTTTCGTCATAAATATTTTTTCAGCACCGACCAGGCTTCCATCTTTTCCGGCAATGTTTTGACATGTTTGCCGCGCATCGGGCTGGTCGAGGGAAGCGGCATGTAAACCAATCCGGATTCTTCATCCAGACCGAAGTGCTTTTTGTAGCTCCGGTAAGCCTTCCCGCCGTTGAAGGCGATGGCCCTGATCTGGGGATGATCGCGCAGAAGGCCGTTCAGATCGTTCGGCTGCTCCGCTTTGATGGCCGAATCGAGGCTGCCTTCGCGGTAACAGGAGTGGATCACATCCCAGAGGGCGACGTGATGCCGCTTCAGCAGCGACAGGCGCTCGGAATAGTCCAGCGGATCCGTTTCCCCGAGGATGGAGAAGATGATTTCCCAAAAATGGTTCCGCGGATTCCCGTAATAGTGTTGTGCCTCCAATGATTTCACTCCGGGCATCGATCCCAAGATCAGGACCTTGGCATGCGGGTCGATGACAGGCGGCATCGAGTATAATCTGGCGGTTTGTTGCATACGGATCGCACCCTTTCGCAGTCAGTTTCCCTATCATTTTACCAAAAGCGCGCCGGAGCAGGAAACATTCAGGCTTGCCTCTTTTTTTAAGAAAACAGTTGACGAAAGGATAACGATGCGTTAAAATAATCCCAACATTAAGAAATCGTTAGAAAAATCATTTCCATCTAATCAAACCGATAATCAAGAGGAGTACGCATCACACCTTGTTTCCAGAGAGTCGCCGCCAGTGAGAGTGCGATAGCTTAGGGGATGCCGAATGGACTTGAGAGGGTTGCCTTGAAAAGAGTAGGGGCAAACGGGGAACCTGATCCGTTAACAGACAGGCACATATGTTGGTATGTGAACGAGTGGGCGTTTTTTATCGTCAATTTGGGTGGTATCGCAGGAGATTATAAGCTCTTGTCCCTTTAAAAGGGGGACAAGGGCTTTTTTTTGTACACAAAAAATGATGAGGTGAATGAAATGTTAGAGATAAAAGCAACGAAACAGACTGAACAGATACTTCCGGAAGACAGCATGAAAGCCGCAATCGACAAACTGGTGAAAAAAGAAGAACTCTCTCCGCAATTGACGAAAACGATCATGCAGCAGATCATGAGCGGTCAAGCCAGCCCGGTCCAGATCGCGGCTTATCTGACAGCTATGCGGATGAAAGGCGAGACGGCCGGAGAAATCAGTGCTTCCGCTGAAGTGATGCGGGATTTTTCGAATAAGGTGCAGACGAAGACGACGGCATTGGACATTGTCGGAACCGGCGGCGATCAAGCCTTCACCTTCAACATCTCAACAGTCTCCTCCTTTGTCATCGCAGCCGCAGGGATCCCGGTGGCGAAACACGGCAACCGCAGCTCATCGAGCAAATGTGGAAGCGCGGATGTGCTGGAAGAATTGGGCGTGAACATCGAAGCCAGCGCGCAGCACAGTGAAGACATGTTGGAGGAAATCGGCATGTGCTTCATGTACGCCCAAAAATACCATCCATCGATGAAACATGCGGCACCCGTAAGGAAAGAAATGGGCGTCCGGACGATCTTCAATGTCCTCGGGCCATTGGCGAACCCAGCGAATGCGAACATGCAACTGCTCGGCGTTTATGATGTCGCACTGGTGGACACGATGGCCGAGGTGCTGAACCAACTGCAGATGGAACGGGCTTTGGTGTTCGGCGGCAATGACGGATTGGACGAGATCACATTGACCACAACATCGGAAGTTGCAGAGCTCCGCGAGGGCAAGGTCACCCACTTCACATTCGATCCGATAGACTATGGTTTCAAGTACTGTACGAACGAGGATCTGGTAGGCGGAGAACCGGCCGAAAATGCCGAAATCGCTTTGGCTATCTTGCGCGGTGAAAAAGGGCCGAAGCGCGACACCGTGCTGCTGAACGCAGGCATGGCCATCTATTTGGCTAATGACGGGTATTCGATCGCTGACGGCATCAAACGCGCAGCCGAATTGATCGACAACGGAGCGGCCCTGGAAAAACTGCAGCAATTCATCAAAGCATCACAGGAGGCGACAAAATGATATTGGATGACATCATAGCAGCGACAAAGGTGCGCGTGGAAAAAGCCCAACAAGCCATCCCATTGGAAAAAATGAAGCAAGCCGCCTTGGCCTTGCCCATCAACCAGGATTTTCCATTCGAAAAGGCCCTGACAGGCGAAGGGATCCGCTTCATCTGCGAATGCAAGAAGGCATCCCCTTCGAAAGGCGTGATTGTGGCGGATTTCCCATACCTCGAAATCGCCAAAGCCTACGAGGCAGCGGGGGCATCCGCAATTTCGGTATTGACCGAGCCCGACTTTTTCCAAGGCGAAAATCGTTTCCTGACGGAGATAAAACAAGCGGTATCGCTTCCGGTCATCCGCAAGGATTTCATCGTCGATGCCTACCAGATCTATGAGGCTAAAGTCATCGGCGCGGATGCCGTGTTATTGATTGCGACAATCCTGACGGAAGATGAGTTGGATGCTTTCCAACGATTGGCCCGCGAACTGGGGCTTTCTGCCTTGGTGGAAGCCCATACCGAAGAAGAACTCCTGAAAGCGCTGCGGACGAACCCGAAAATCATCGGCGTCAACAATCGTGATCTGAAGACCTTCAAAGTGGATATCCAGCAGTCCATCAGGCTGCGCGCACTGGTTCCGGATGACATCCTTTTCGTGGCTGAAAGCGGCATCTCGGGAAGACAGCAAGTCATCGAATTGGAAGCGGGGAACGTCGATGCCATCCTGATCGGAGAAACGATGATGGTTTCGCCTGACAAAAAAGGTATGCTGGACGGCCTGCGGGGAATCGGCTGATGGTCAAGGTGAAAATCTGCGGATTGAAACGAATCGAGGATGCTGAAATGCTGAATGAACTGCGCCCAGATTTTGCAGGCTTCATTTTCGCACCCAGCAAGCGCCAGATTTCATTGCAACAGGCGCTGGAAATCAGGGAAGTCTTGATTGATGCCATTCCGGCAGTCGGAGTCTTCGTCAACGAACCGATCGAGAATATCGTCTCCATCGTGGAAAGCCGGGCGATCCAGATCGTGCAGCTCCATGGCGATGAGGATAACACATATATAGAAGAGTTGGGCAAACGGATCACACTTCCGGTCATCAAAGCGATAGCGGTCAAGGACGCCGCTGATGTCAAGAAGGAATACGCTGCCGATATCCTCCTCTATGACACGTACCAGAGCGGCGTGGCAGGTGGGACCGGTAAGACATTCAACTGGGATTTGCTTAGCGAAGCAACGCACCCGTTCTTCCTGGCTGGCGGCCTGCATGCAGGCAACCTCGAAGCAGCCATCCGTCAGGTGCAGCCATACGCAGTGGACATCTCGAGCGGCGTCGAAACAGACGGTGTGAAGGATTTGGAAAAAATCAAAGCAGTAATGAAAATCATTGGGAGGTCAAAAAAATGACAAGTTATTTCGGAGCACACGGGGGACAGTTCATTCCCGAAACGTTGATGAACGCTTGCTTGGAACTGTCGGAAGCTTTTTTCCGATTCAAAGAGGATCCGGACTTCAAAAAAGAATTGAACGATCTGTTGGACAATTATGCAGGCCGGCCATCCCGCCTCTATTTCGCGGAAAAGATGACGAAGAACCTGGGCGGGGCGAAAGTCTACCTTAAACGCGAAGATCTGAATCATACAGGTTCGCATAAAATCAACAATGCGCTCGGCCAAGTATTGTTGGCCAAAAAGATGGGCAAGAAGAGGATCATCGCGGAGACTGGCGCCGGCCAGCATGGCGTGGCAACCGCAACGGCAGCTGCGCTTTTGGACATGGAGTGCGTCGTCTACATGGGCGAAGAGGACACCCAGCGCCAAGCCTTAAACGTGTTCCGGATGGAATTGTTGGGCACGAAAGTGATTCCCGTGACAAGCGGCACCGCCACCCTCAAGGACGCGGTCAACGAAGCGATGAAGGATTGGGCTTCCACGTTTGAAGAGTCGCATTACTGCATCGGATCGGTCATGGGTCCGCATCCATTCCCGACAATGGTCCGCGATTTCCAGAAAATCATCGGGGAAGAGACCAAAGCTCAGATGGCCCAGGCGGAAGGCAAGCTGCCGGATGTTGTAATGGCTTGCGTCGGCGGCGGTTCGAATGCAATCGGTACTTTCTACGACTTCATCGGCGATGAAAGCGTGCGGCTGATAGGCTGCGAAGCTGCCGGCAGAGGCATCCACACGCAAGACACGGCCGCGACGATTGCGACCGGTACGCCGGGCATTTTCCACGGTATGAAATCCTATTTCTGCCAGGATGAATACGGCCAGATCGCTCCTGTTTATTCGATTTCGGCAGGTTTGGACTACCCGGGCATCGGGCCTGAACACGCGGATCTATATGACCGCGGCCGCGCCGAGTACGTATCAGTGACTGATGATGAAGCTGTCGCCGCCTTTGAATACCTGGCGCGGATGGAAGGGATCATCCCGGCCATCGAAAGTTCGCATGCGATCGCGCACGCAATGGATTTGGCACCGACGTTGGATCCTGAAAAAATCATCGTCATTTGTCTATCGGGCCGCGGCGACAAGGACGTTGCAGCAATCGCAAGATACAAAGGAGTGGACATACATGAATAAAATCACAGCTGCCTTCAAGCACAAGGCATTCATCCCTTTCGTGACGGCGGGCGATCCCGATCTGGAAACCACGAAAGAACTGATCAGGGAAATCGTTGCGAATGGAGCGGACATCGTCGAAATCGGCATCCCGTTCTCCGATCCGGTTGCTGAAGGTCCTGCCATCCAGAAAGCGGACGAGCGGGCTTTGGCGAACGGCATCAATACGGACGATATTTTCCGGATGGTCGCAGAGTTGCGCACCGAAATCGACACGCCTTTCGTCTTCATGACCTACATCAACCCGGTGTTCGTCTACGGCATCGATAAATTCATGGCGCGCTGCAAGGAGGTCGGCGTCGATGGTGTCATCATCCCGGATGTTCCGTTCGAAGAGAAAGGCTTCATCCAAGAAGCTTGCCGGGAACATGGCATCACCTATATTTCCATGGTGGCACCTTCTTCCGCAGAAAGGATCGCCACGATCGCCAAGGAAGCGGAAGGCTTCCTGTACGTCGTATCTTCGTTGGGTGTCACCGGCGTCCGCAGCGACATCACGACCGATATCGGCAGTATTTTGGCAGAAATCCGTAAAGTCAGTGATATCCCTTGCGCCATCGGCTTTGGGATTTCCAACGCGCAACAAGCCAAAGCCATGAGCGAAGTCGGGGACGGCGTCATCATCGGTTCCGCGATCATCAATATCATGGAAAAATACGGGAAAGATTCTCCCAAACCGGTCGGAGCCTTCGTCGCTGAGATGGTGGGGGCGATCCGTAGCGGGCGCTGAGCAAGGACATTGAGGATATAACCGATGATGAAATCATGCAGCTGGAATTCGCTACCGGACAAACAGCAGTCTCTGAGCTGAATGATGACCTGATGCTCATCAGGAAATATTACCTCTAATAAAAAATGCGGCCGGGATTCCGATTCCCGGTCGCGTTTTTTTGCATCATTTTTATTCAGCCAGTAATTTAAAGTTGAAACGGACATCATTTGCGGTCCCATTCGGCAGGTAGGATCTTTCCACAAAAGTCACTTGATCGGAATGGTCGATGAGGATCAGAGTCGTGGAGCGGGTACCGTAGCGTTCGGTCTGGATGAAATTTGCGGACACTGCGCGTTTGATCTGCAATGGCAGCGGCAAATCAGGCAGTTGGTCATCCGGCGGTGGCGTCCGGTCCGCCATGATACGGAAGATGGCCTCTTCGTCCAGCAGTGATGAAGAAGCCAGTTCGGCCACGGCTGCTTTTGTTAGGGTAACTTTCGGCCATGGCGTATCGAGCGTAGCATTGCTGACGGCGTGGTTGCCTATTTGAAGGATGCTGTACTCGTCCAAAATGTTGTTGTAATGATGGAGTCGGTCGCTTGAACCGATGATCAGATTGAAGCCGTTGTAGTCGGAACGCTGTTGCCTTACCTGCTCCAAATACGCGTTAGGGTCCATGCTGCCGGTTAGGTAATCCATCACGAGGTTGCCGCGGGAAAGTTTTTTGTCGGACTCCTGATCGGTTGTCAAATAACTATTGGTCACGGCGGCAATCCGGCCTTGTTTGGTGATCCCGAGCCAAGTGCCGTGTTTGCTCAAGTCTTTCCCGGCCAACAGATCAGGATGATCCGTCCAGAAATGTGCAGGCAATGATGGCCGGCCATATTGCTCGTCACGATTGGCCACGAGAATCAATTTGTACGATGCGTGCTGGCGGAGTTGCATTGAAATCAGACACATAGGTATTCCTCCAGTAAGATGTTGTTCTTTTGTTTAGTATAGCATGCGGATTCTAGAAGACTGAAATGAAGCACTCGCACCGGGCAAGGCCCGCTGAATGCAGCTTGACTTGCTTATTCCAAAATTTCAAAACACGCTGGATATGCGCTATAATAAGGTTGACAGTAAATCCGCCGCGCCAATCGTACATGCAGCGACAGGGTCAACACTATTCGAAGGGGTTGTTTAGGATGCTGAAGGATAGAAAAAAATATTGGACAGTTCTGCTGATCAGTCTTTTTCTGGCAAGTTGCAACCAAGCGCAGGAAACATCTGAAGAAGAAAGTTCATCTCAAACGATTGCAGAGAGCAGCATGGCAGCTAGTACAGCGAGCAGCGAGACGGAAGCGGCATCGGGGGAATCCACGGAAGTCGGTGATCGTCTCGGCAAATTATCAAAAAGCTATATAGAAATTATGGAAAGCGGCAACTACTATATGGCTTTCCGCTCCACGACAACATTTGAAGGCGAAATGATGGAGTCCGAAACGATGATGACTGTCTCAGGAGACAGGACCGCGATGCATTCAAAAGCTGCAGAGACAGATACGGTAATGGTGATGATGGACGGCAATATCTACATGATCGATCATGCCAGCAAAACGGTGATTGTTATGCCTCAGACAATGACTGAAGGAGAAGAAACCCTGCCGGAAATCCCGGAAGCAAGCGAACCTGTCGATGTGGAGGATATCACTTACGTCGGCAGTGGTAAAGAAGACGGACTGGTATACGAAGAATACCGCACGGCCAGCGGCACGCAAATCTTCTACTATTTTGATGGCTCAGACCTAAAAAAAATCAAAACAATCGATGAAGACTTCGAATCGGTCATGGAAATCATTGAATTGTCCGATAACGTGTCGGAGGATGCTTTTGAAATCCCGTCAGATTACCAAGAAATCTCTTATTGATTGGAAAAATCAGCTATAAGAAAGGGAGTGGAGGAATATGGTGCTGCTATTGGAGCAAGCAAATGGTTATGTACTGACGGCAGTGCTGATCCTCTGTATTTGGATGCTGTCCAAGGCAACGGATATCTTGGTGGATGAGGCTGTTTCGCTCTCATTGGAATGGGGGATGTCCCAGCTGGTGATTGGTGCAACGATTGTTTCGTTGGGAACATCGTTGCCGGAGCTGGCGGTAGCGATTTCTTCGTCCTTAAATGGTAACGGCATTCTGGCTTTGGGAAATGTGATCGGATCGACGTTCGTGAACACCAGCTTCATTCTGGGAATCGGCGCGCTTTACGGAAGCATACCCGTCAACCGGAAAACAGCGCATAAACACACTGTTTTGGTGGGACTGTCACTATTGTTGATCCTCTCATCCCTGCCTATCTTTCATGCGGACGGGCAAGGGAAGATACCGCAGTGGCTCGGAATATTCTTCCTGTTATTGACGCCGGTTTACTTCTATTGGACAGTCCGGGAAGGAAAGAAGTCCGGTCAAGAGGCTATCATAGAAGAAGACAAAGAAAAAGGCGCGCCTATTCTGATTAAACTCATCAAGCTACTCGTCAGCTCAGGCTTCGTCATTGCGAGCGCTACTGTATTGGTGAGCACAGTTGAAATAGGAGCTGCCCGGATTGGTATCCCGGATTCGATCATCGCTTCCACTGTAGTTGCCTTTGGGACCGGATTGCCGGAAATCAGTACGACCATCGTATCCGTTAAGAAAGGCTACGGCGCATTGGCCATGGGGAACATCATGGGGTCCAACCTATTGAATACTTTGTTCGTTCTGGGGGTGGCTTTAGGATTGACACCGGGAGGAATGGTTGTCAGTCCGGATTTCTATCAGATCCATTTCCCGGCTTTGGCTATTCTGCTGGCTGTTTTGGGATTTTTTTCCTACAACAACAAACGCGACGTCATCAGCAGAAAAGAAGGGCGGATCTTGATTTTGTTCTATCTCCTGTATCTGATATGGAACTATTTCTTATAGAAAAAAGGTTCGTGATCCCCGAAAGGATCTCGAACCTTTTCTTACTTCATTTTTCTGTATCGGTTTCATTTTCCGGAACATCCCGTGCCACATCAACAGTCGCGAAATCCTTGACTGGTGTGGAGCCGTTCACTAAAATAGGCTCTTCCTCAGCTAACTCGAAAGATCCGGCAACATCACCGAAGTAACGGTTGTAGCGCTGCTTGAACTTCTCAAGCACGTGTTCGAGCAGGATTTTCAGCATCGCGAAAAGGGGAACTCCTAAAATCATCCCGATAAAACCGAGCAGATTGCCCATGATTAGTAAAACGATGATGATCGTCAGCGGGTGCATCTTCAGATTGCGGCCCATGATGCTCGGCTCGATGATGTTGCCTTGGATGAATTGTGCTAAGGCCCATACGACGGCCATTTTCAGGAGCATGGCCGGTGAGGTGAATGCCGCGACGAACAAAGCCGGGATGACTCCGATTGTGGCACCGATGAAAGGGATGACCGCCGTCAAGGTAGCGATCAATGCAAGGACGAAGGCGTAATCCAAGCCGATGATCAGATAACCGACTATCAGCAAAGCACCCAGACTCAAAGCGACGAGCAGCTGGCCTTGGACATAGGAACCGACCTGAAGCGACATTTGTCTGGATATCTTTTCGATATCAGCGCGGAACACAGGCGGGATGTTGTTCATGACAAACGGTTTGAATTTCCCTTGATCCTTCAGCATAAAGAAAAGGATGACCGGAAAAGTGACCGTCACAACCACTACGCTCGAAATGGTGGAAAAGATGTTCATGATTTTTTCGCTGGAGTTGCCGATCCAGGCCAGAATCATCTCAGGGATACTGCCAACTGTGCTGTCCAACCAATTTTGCGCCTGTTCATAATAGTCCTTAAAGGTGCTGTTCGCGAGCAGTCTGTCGAAAAAAGCATTCATCTGTTCGATGTAGGTAGGAAATTCATTGACCAGATTGGTCAGTTGGCTGGATAATATCGGAACCAACAGGCCAACCCCATAGACCAACATCAGTATGAAGAGTACAAAAACAAGCGATGTCGCCATTCCGCGGTTGGCTCCTCTCCGTTCAAGAAAAGTCACCATCGGATTGAAAATATAATAGAAGACAATTGCTAAAATAACCGGTGCTACGATAGTTGAAAAAATGACCTGCAAAGGTTTGAAGATGAATGAAATGGTGTCCATCGTGAAGATAAGCACGCCGGATAAAATCAGGACGGACAGGATGTAAAGGATCGTCTTGCCGCCCAAAAAAGAGATGAGGCGCGTATCTTCAGGTATTGTTATTCTCGTTTCTTTTTTTTGCATGTGCTGTCCTTTCTTATGCCGTGATTGGAGCGGATCGATGCTTCGGCATAACGGTTTTCTGCTTTAAGTTTACCAGAGTTCCGCTTGAATGCCATACTGCAAAGGTCTTAATTCTGAAATTCTGTCGTGCAATCGTTCGGTAGGGGGTCCTGAACGAAATGTGATAAAATGACAGAGTAAACAACGGCACTAGAGGAGGCAATATATGAAATACAGCATCTATACACGCACCGGCGACAAAGGCAATACCCGCATCGGAGGCGGAAAAGCACTTCCGAAAAATGCCGAAAGAATTGAAGCATTCGGCGCGTTGGATGGTCTGAACTCATGGTTCGGGCTGGTCCGCACGAAGAATGATTGCGGCGCGGACATCCAGGAGGATATGGCGCTCATCCAACAGTTCCTATTCGATTGTTCCTCGGATCTGTCGATACCGAAAGGTCACCGGGAATATAAGCTCGTGCAGGATCATATCGATTGGCTGGAGCAAAAAATCGACGGCTACAGCGAAGAGCCGGAGGAAACCCAGTACTTCATCATACCGGGCGGGACGGAACTGGCAAGCTGGTTCCATATTTTGCGGACGACGACCCGTGACGCAGAGCGCCGGATCGTCTCCTTCATGGAGGCGGAACCGGATGAAGTGAATCCGTATGTTCTGAAATTCATCAACCGCCTTTCGGATTACCTGTTTGTCGTGGCCCGGGTCGCCAATTCCCGCAAAGGCGTTCCCGACGTGCCGTATGAGCGCAGCGAAAAAGTGTTCCGGATTTCACGAGATAAGGACAGTCCCAAGACGAAACCCGAATAAAAGATGCGGCCAGGAATCATTTTTTCCTCCGGGCGGAGCCCACGAGAGAACATTCACACATTGCTCAAATCAAAAACACACAAACAATCCGGTATATACGCTGCCGGGTTGTTTGTGTGTTTTGTTTATTCAGGCCTGAACGAACCCGTTCAGCTTTTCTTATAATAAGTTGAAAAGTCAGCGTAATACCGCCGGCAAGGCTTCGATGAGATCCGAAGCCATCAAGCTGTATTCGGATTTTTCCTGGGCTGCGATATCGCCCGCCAAACCGTGGATGTAGACACCCAATTTGGCTGCTTCGGAAGGAGCCAATCCTTGAGCCAACAAGCCGGCGATGATGCCGGTCAGGGCATCGCCCGAACCGCCTGTCGCCATGCCGTTATTGCCGGTCGCGTTGATGAAACGCTCGTCCTGGTGGGCCACGACTGTCCGGGCATCCTTCATGACAAAAGTCAAATCCGCATCAGCCGTGCAAAAATCGGCAGTTCCCAAAAGATCCGCTTTTATTTCCGCCAGATCCTTATCCAAAAGCCGCGCCAATTCCTTCAAGTGAGGGGTAAGGATGCTTCCCGCCGGAACGGACTGTGCCACTGTGCTGATGCGGGAACGGGAATTGCTCCCTGCCAAAGAGACTTCGCTGAAGCGATCGGAAAGGATATTCAGAGCATCCGCATCGATGATCACAGGAATCTGGCTGTTTTCGAGGACCAAATCGACCACCGCGCGGGCTGCATCGGACTTCCCGATTCCGGGTCCGAGCACGATTGCATCGGCGCAGGAAACCGCCGCGATGATTTTCTGGTGTTCGCTCTCTTTATCCACTCCGTCCGGTTGATAAGTCGTCAGGATGGCTTCAGGCAGTTGCATCTGAAGGATGGTACGGTTCTCCTCCGGCGTGACGATGTGGACCAGACCTGCGCCCGTACGGTAGGCGGCTTTTGCCGAAAGGAAGGCAGCTCCGCTCATGTTTGCGGAGCCGGCGATAATCACGACCCTACCGTAAGTGCCTTTGTTCGAATACGCCGCGCGCCTCGGCAGCGAAAAAAGATCGCTCTCTTCGTAGAACAGCACATTCGAAGAAATGACATCCATGGCGCTTGGCGGAAACCCGATATCACTGACAATCAGCTTTCCTGTGTGCAAAGAACCGGGATAGAGCAATTGCCCAATTTTTTCGATCCCGAATGTGATGGTCACATCCGCGCGAACAGCTGTACCCAGCACTTGTCCATTGTCGGCGGAGATGCCGGATGGAATATCGACAGCAAAAACGTATCCATGGAACTCGTTCATAAGCCGGATGGTATCCGCGTATTTCCCTTCTGCCGGCCTGTCCAAGCCGATGCCGAAAATCGCATCGACCAAGACAGTATAGCCTTTGAAATTGATTTCGCTGACGTCATCCCAGATGACCATGTCCAAGTTTTCGATGATGTTGAGTTGTTTTTTTGACTCCGCGGACAATTTGTTGCGGTCGCCGATCAGAAATACGTCCACTTGGAAACCGTGGTTCAGCAAAATGCGGGCTGCTGCCATTCCGTCGCCGCCGTTGTTGCCTGAACCGCAGATCACGAGGATGATGTCCTCTCTTGAAATACGCTCTTCCATGGCTGCTACGACTTGATTCGCTGCGTTTTCCATCAGCACCATGGCTGGAATGCCAATTTCATCGATCGTAAAGGCGTCGATTTTCTTCATTTGTTGGCTGTTGATAAGTTTTTTCATTAGATGTTCCTCCCGATGGTTGGTGGATGTCATACCATTTTCACATTTGACATTATACCATTCTTAGTGCGGGAAAGAATACAGGAAGCCTAATATAGCTTTATGCAAGGCGAAATGTAAATGATTGCTTTAACAAACCATAGCGCTTGTGCACGATAATTTTCTGAAAACTTAGGGAAAACAGTCATTCACTTTTTATAAGTAATGTGATAATCTTATCAAGGAACTCGAATAAGGGAGGAATGTAGGATGATCGAGCTGATTGCAACAGCCGAGTCAGTCGCGCAAGCCAAGGAATTAGTGGATTGCGGTATTAACATAATTTATATAGGCGAGGATGAATACGGACTGCGTTTGCCGTACTCCTTCTCCAGAGAGGAACAGCGTGAAATCATCGCCTATGCGCACGAAAAAGGTGCACAAGTCAGTGCCGCAGTGAATGCGATCTTCCACAACGATCGGATCAATGAGGTCGCCGAATATTTGGCTTTCCTGCGCGAGGTGGAAGTCGACACCATCACGTTGGGCGACCCCGGTGTCGTGCACGTGATGCGGGAACAGGATCTGTTCATCCCTTACCGTTATGATGCGCAAGTCATGGTGACCTCAAGCGGGCAGATCAATTTCTGGGCGAAAAGAGGAGCGGTCGGGTCCGTGCTGGCCCGCGAAGTGCCTTTCGAGGAAATGAAGAAGCTGATCCCGGGTGCATTGGTGCCGGTAGAAGTATTGGTGTACGGCGCCACTTGCATCCATCAATCGAAACGCAATTTGCTTGAAAATTATTTCAATTTCATCGAGAAAGAGGAAGCTGTGAACAAAGAGCGCGGGTTGTTCATTTCGGAGCCGAAAAAAGTGGATTCCCATTATTCCATCTATCAGGACCGCAACGGGACGCACATCTTCGCCAACAATGACCTGGATCTGCTGCCGCATCTGGGCGAACTGACGGCTATCGGCGTCTCGCAATGGATGCTGGATGGCTTGTTCACGCCGGGCGAAAATTTTGTCGCGATAGCGAAACTGTTCGTTGAGGCGCGTGAAGCCTTCGCGGAAGGGGTCTGGACGGAAGAACTGGCGGAACGCTTGGATGCCGAACTGCATGCTTTGCATCCCGCCAACCGTGAGCTGGATTCTGGATTCTATTCCAAGGATCCGAACGAAGTCGTCTGATACTTTGATACTGAAAGAAAGAGAGTGTACACACATGCGAACAATAACAAAGAAGCCCGAGGTCTTGGCCCCGGGCGGAACATTGGAAAAATTGAAGACAGCTATCCACTACGGAGCTGACGCCGTCTATATCGGCGGAGAAGCCTATGGATTGCGCAGCCGCGCAGGGAATTTCGACTATGAAGAAATGGCGGAAGCAGTCGCTTTTGCGCATAGCCACGGTTCGAAGATCTATGTCGCTGCGAATATGGTCACCCATGAAGGCAACGAGGAAGGCGCAGGCGAATTCTTCCGCACAATCCGCGATATCGGAATCGATGCGGTCCTGATTTCGGATCCCGCGCTGATGGAAATCGCCGTGACCGACGCACCGGGTTTGCCGATCCATTTGTCGACACAGGCTTCCGCGACCAACTATCAGACGCTCAATTTTTGGGCGAGTGAAGGGTTGGAGCGTGTCGTTTTGGCCCGTGAAGTATCGATGGCAGAAATCCAGGAAATGAACGAGAAGACCGATGTTGAAATCGAAGCCTTCGTCCATGGGGCGATGTGCATCTCCTATTCGGGCCGTTGTGTCCTCTCCAACCACATGTCGAACCGTGATGCTAACCGCGGAGGCTGCGCGCAGTCTTGCCGTTGGAAATACGGCCTGTTCGATATGCCGTTGTTGGGGCAACAGAACCCTGTAGGTGCCGGCGAAGAAGGCATCGAAGAAAAATTCTCCATGAGCGCCGTCGATCTGTCAATGCTGGAGCACCTGCCCGACCTGATCGAGAGCGGCGTCGACAGCCTGAAAATCGAAGGCCGTATGAAATCGATTCACTATGTGTCGACTGTCGTCAACGTCTACCGCAAAGCAGTAGATGCTTATTGTGCCGATCCCGATCATTACGAACTGAAGCAGGAATGGGTGGATGAATTGTGGAAAGTCGCGCAGCGTGAATTGGCGACCGGCTTCTTCTACAAAGATCCGACTGAAGAGGAGCAACTCTTCGGCCAACGCCGTAAAATTCCGCGCTACGGTTTCGTCGGCCAAGTGATGGCGTATGATCCGGAAACGCAGATGGCGACAATCCAGCAACGGAACAATTTCGGTGTCGGTGACGAAATCGAATTCTACGGACCGGGCCTGCGCCACAACAAACTGACTGTCGAAGCCATCTGGAACGAACTGGATGAGTCGATCGACCGTGCGCCTAACGCCATGATGATCGTGAAGATGAAAGTTCCTTTCGTGGTAGAACGCTTCGATATGATCCGCAAAAAAAAATAGAAAAGCGGAACCTTTAGATTTGCTTTTTTCAGGCTTACCGTTTATATTAATTAAGAACTGAATAGAAGTTTTTCCGTAAGGGAGTAACTAGCAGCCATGCTGCGGCAATGCCAACAATAAGTAGATCCGAGAGGGTCTTCTGGTGTTGCCTTAAATAGTGAGACTTACGCCTACCGTTTCTTGAGAGAAACGGTAGCGCGTGAGTCTCTTTTTTTGTTTCTCGATTGCGGAAGAAAGTGGGTGAAAGCGGCAGAGATTTGATGCAGCTATAAGGATGACTGCTAAAACAGTGAACGATATAAAGATGAACCGACAGGAGGATAACGAATGGAAGACGAAAGAATAAGCACAAAGGCAATAGGAGCAAAACAGAATGCGGGCCATCATCAGAAGAACAAGCCAGAAGGTACCTTCTTAGCGGCATACCAGAAAAGCCTGGAGACGATTTTCTCCGAAACAAAAAGCACCAAAGATGGGCTCGATGAACGGACGGTCGAAAGCAGACAGGCAGAACATGGCTTCAACGAGCTGGGGACAAAGGAAAGGGATTCCGTCCTGAAGCTGTTTATCGAGACGTTCCAGGATGCGATGGTACTGGTGTTATTGGCAGTGGCCGCAATTCAGATGGGCATGGGGCATGCAGCGGAATCTTTGATCATTTTCGCTGTTCTGATGATCAATGCAGTCGTCAGCGTCATCCAGACCCGGAAAGCAGAAGGATCGCTTGATGCCCTGAAGAGCTTGTCCGCCCCGATGGCAAAGGTAAAAAGGGATGGCGCTCGGCTCACCATTCCGGCAAGAGAATTGGTTGTCGGCGATATCGTCAGCTTGGACGCAGGCGATTATGTTCCTGCTGATGGCCGATTGATTGAAGCTAGTTCGCTGAAGGTTGATGAAGCGATGCTTACCGGGGAGTCCCTCCCTGCGGATAAGGAAGTGAAGGATATCAACGGTGCCGCTCCGATTGGGGATCGCTCCAATATGGTGCACAGTGGGACACTGACGGTATACGGCCGGGGTGAGTTTGTGGTTACCGGCATCGCCAACGATACTGAAATCGGAAAAGTGGCGAACCTCCTGGAAAATGCGCTGTCCAAGCAGACGCCGCTCCAAAAGAATCTGGAGCATTTCAGCAAAAAGTTGGGCGTGGGAATCCTGATACTTTCCGGCATCATTTTCGGTATCCAGTTCATCCGCATGATGGGAGAAGGGACAACGGATATGGGCGCAGGTATGTTGAGTGCCTTCATGTTCGCTGTAGCCGTCGCTGTTGCTGCGATTCCGGAAGCACTGCAGTCGATCGTGACGATCGTCCTTTCGATAGGGACGAAAAAGATGGCCAAGCAAAATGCGATTATCCGTAAGTTGTCTGCAGTAGAAACGTTGGGATCGACCAGCATCATCGCCACCGACAAAACCGGAACATTGACACAGAACAAGATGACGATCGTCGACCACTATTTGGTGAACGGACGGTCAGATGCGTTCAACAATCAACCTCGGACGTGGTCATTCGATGAGCAGCGGCTGATGCAGATTGCTGTCTTGGACAACGATGCAAGCATCAATACGGAAGGGCAGGAATTGGGGGATCCCACGGAAGTTGCCATGGTCGCCTTCAGCAACAAAGTAAACCAGCCGTTCGATGAGTTGCGGGAAGCCTATCCCCGCGAAGCTGAATTGCCATTCGATTCGGAACGGAAGCTGATGTCAACGGTCCATACGGTCGACGGCGAGCGTTTGCTTCTGACTAAGGGCGGACCTGATGTCGTATTCGGGCGCAGTACCAAAATGTTGAGCAACGGTGAGGTGTTGCCGTTGACGAAAGAGCGATTGGAAAAAATCAAGGAGCAGAACGAACATTTCTCGAATCGCGCCCTTCGCGTTTTGGCTTTTGCCTACAGGCCGATGGATGAAAAAGAGGTGCTTGATTTTGATGTAGAGCACGATTTGATTTTGGTCGGGCTCATGGCGATGATCGATCCGCCCCGCGAAGCAGTATACGCCGCAGTTGAGGATGCCAAAAAGGCCGGCATCAAGACCGTAATGATCACTGGTGACCACAAAACGACGGCGCGCGCAATCGCCCGCGACATCGGCATTGCGGACGCGGAGGACCTCGCTTTGACAGGGCAAGAGTTGGACAACCTCAGCGATCGGGAACTGGATGGCATCTTGGAGCGGGTATCCGTCTATGCCCGGGTATCTCCCGAGAACAAAATCCGGATTGTCCGCGCTTGGCAGAACAAAGGCCATGTCACCGCAATGACGGGCGACGGGGTAAATGATGCGCCAGCTTTGAAGCAGGCTGACATCGGCATCGCCATGGGCAGCGGAACGGATGTAGCGAAAGAGGCGGCAGCGATGGTGCTGACCGACGACAATTTTGTTTCCATCGTCAGCGCGGTCGGAGTCGGCCGCAACGTCTACGACAACATCAAAAAAGCCATCGCCTATCTCTTCTCGGGAAATCTGGGAGCGATCATCGCCATCATCGCAGCGCTCCTGATGGATTGGGTGAATCCTTTCACTGCCCTGCAGTTGCTGTTCATCAACCTGGTAAATGATTCCATTCCTGCGATTGCATTGGGGATGGAAAAGGGTGAGCCAGATGTGATGTCCCGCAAACCAAGGAATCCAAACGAGGGCATCTTCTCGGGTGATACGCTCATTTCGGTCATCTACCGCGGCGTGCTGATCGGCATAGCCGTCATCCTTTCGCAATTCATTGGACGCATCTACTCTGCTGAAATGAGTGTGGCAATGGCTTTCTCTACCTTGATCATCGCCCGCACATTTCAGACATTCCCGGCCCGTTCGAATTCCCAAACAGCAAACGAGGCAGGCTTCTTTGCCAACAAATATGTCCTCTATGCTGTCACTTTCTGCAGCACACTGTACGCAGTGACCTTGCTGCCAGCGATGCGCGGCGTCTTCTCGATACCGGCCGACTTTGGCTTGGTGCAGTTTGTGATTTCGGCAGGTTTGGCTTTTACTGCTGTCGCATTGATGGAAGCGACGAAGCTGATCATTAAACGAGTCAGAGGATAGCTAATCTGATCACAGAAAAAAACGGCCAGGGAACTTGGATTCCCGGGCCGTTTTGGCGATTAAAATATTCTCAAGAAAAGAGGCGTTCTTTCGGTTGCGCCGGTACTTTGAACAATAGACCAATCACTGAAGCGATGATCGTAAAGGCAAAAAGGATCAGATAAAGATAATTGAGCCCGACTTGGTCGATTACTGGGCCTGCCATCAATTGGAAGAAGATGGTGCCGATATTTCTCGAGAGCATGGAGACTACGGCGGTTCCTGTGGCAATCAGTTTCCGGTTCAACAAGGTGGAAACCATCTTGAGATTCAGCATAATGAAGGTGCCGGAAGCGAAAAACTTGGTCAGGATGGTCGCAATCGAAAGCACCAAAAAGTCATCCGAGAGATAATTGATCAGATATTCAGTTCCGGATAGGAACAAAATGGCCAGAAGGAGCTGCTTGTTCGTAAAATGATCCATGAAACGATGTGAAAAGGCCATCGCGATGACTTCCGCGAAGAGGGCCACAGTCAAGGTTGTACTGACGAGTGCGACGGGAGCACCCGTATCAGCTAGAAGCAAGGGCAGATAACTGGTGTTGACCGTATTCGTACCGAAAATGATGAAAGCCAAAATCAGATAGGTGATGAAAAGTTTATTCTGGAAGATATTCTTGATCGTATTGCCTCCGGAAGCTTCCTCCTTCTTTTCGGATAAATCCTGAGGAGACTCAAGTGTTTGCGCAGGTTTAGGCAACAGATACAAGAATAGGATGCTCAAAAGATAGCAGATAAGATAGAGCACGAAAATCGATTTCGGGGATATAAAATCATAGATGATCCCTGAAATTTGTTGCCCGGCCGCATAGCCGATTGTTCCCCAGAGGCGAATCTGCCCAAATTTGTATGGGCTATTGGCGGCAAGCACATCGAACAGCGGTGCCAGTCCCAAGGTGATGGCATTCGCCAACCCATAAACGAGTCCAAACAGCCAGTTGCCTGTGAAGAAAAAAAGTCCGCAGCTGATGACGGATGAGAACAGAACATAAATAGTAACGGTCTTGTGCGTCCCCCATTTTTCATTCGAATAACCGATAACTCCTTGGATGACGAGTGCGATTATGTTTGAAAGGATAAGAACGAATGAAATTTCCGATCCGCTTTTGCCAAGGCCACGCATGTAGACGGTGATCAATGATGATAAAGCCGCCATGGCCATAAAATAGAAGAAGAATAATATCACGTATTGCTGATACAGGCGTTCCTTAAAATACCCCATCGATTTGATTTCCTCCATTAAAGTTCACTAATATACAATATTTTAACACAAGAGCTGGTGATAAGCCTGTTTGTTTTCAAATTTGAAATCTGCTTCGCAAAACTCGAGCCTATCTTCCCGGAAATTGTAAAAAGCGTTCGAAAGGTACCGCGCATCTGGCTTCGGATACGCTATAATGAGAGACAACTATAGTAGAAGAAAGGATGGCTTGTTGATGTATCCATATACCCAAAAGAAAATCATTAAGATGTTGGAAGATGCTGTTTTTCCTGGAGCGACCTACACCTTCATCGAAAAGGATAAAACGGAAAGTCGGTTAGTCGGATCGGCTGCGATCCTGCCCAAGCGGGATGCCTTACAGGATGGCATGCTCTACGACTTAGCGTCCTTGACGAAAGTAATCGTCACGACGACAGTGTTGCTGCAGTTGCACGAAGAAGGGCGCGTCCACTTCGAAGATCCGGTTCAGGCGTATCTGCCGGCATTCGCTTCTGGTGATGTGATGATCCGCCACTTGCTGACGCACACGTCAGATCTGAAAGGCTATATCAAAAATCGAGACGAACTGTCCAGTGAGGAACTCGCTGCTGCCTTGATTTCGCTTGAGCCCGGAGAGGACATCGGGAAAAAAGTGGTCTATACGGACACCGGCTTTATCCTCGCAGGCTTCATCATCGAGAAGCTGACCGGAAAATCTGTGGCGGAGAACTTTGAAGAACGCATCAAACGTCCATTGGGAATGACAGAGAGCACCTATAGGCCTCAGGATCCATTGGGCTGCGTTCCGACACAAAACCATCCGACCAGAGGCGTGATCCGGGGAGTGGTGCATGATCCCAAAGCACTTATCTTAGGAAGTCATTGCGGAAGTGCGGGTTTGTTTGCGCCCATGAATGACCTGATCCGATTTAGCCAAATGCTGTTGCATTTCGGGGAGTGGGAAGGCCAACGGATTTTGAAGGAAGAAACTGTCCGATTTCTGCTGCAGGATTGGGGAAGTGTTTCTGGCCAACCGCGGTCCTTGGGGTGGAACCTGTTTCAGGAAGGGAATGATTTTGTGTTGTGGCATACCGGCTATACCGGAACGTTCATGATTCTGGATCCGAACCGGCAAAGAGCGTTCATACTGCTTTCGAACCGTGTCCACCTTGTAGACCGCAGGCCGGAATGGATAATGGTCCGAGATGAGCTGATTGCTATATACTTGAAGGAAGTCTGTGAAAAAAGCGGAATAACAAAAAACGCCACTGTTTGAGTGGCGTTTTTGCGGTCCCTTGATGGACGATATTCTTCAGAAAGTGGAAGGGAAAGTTGCAGCTTCCCCGATCCTGTTCGGAGGTCCGAAGAAAAAGAGTAGTTTCTCTCAGTACTTAAACAGTATACAGCGACACTCTGAATATAGTATGACAGCTTATTAATATTTTGGGAAGCATCAAATTAGAAAATTCACATGAGAACTGCTATTGAAAATTTCACTGACAATTGATAAGATAGGAAAGCAAAGTCCTTTAATATGATCCAGAGAGATTATGAAGGGTAACAAATCACATACATTTGATACCTTAGGTCCTTTTGCAAAAAAACGTCAAAAGGGTATTTTTTTGCCCAAAAACTAGGAGGAAAAGGTATGGCAATCAACCAAAAACCGTTATTATTGGACGTGGATGAAAAACCGGAAGTCCTGAAAGGCATTCTGTTGAGTTTTCAGCACGTCTTTGCAATGTTTGGAGCAACAATATTAGTTCCGCTTATTTTAGGGATGCCCGTATCGGTCGCTTTGTTCGCGAGCGGTATCGGTACGCTGATCTATCAGGTGGCAACAAAAGCGAAAGTTCCCGTTTACTTGGGTTCCTCGTTCGCCTACATCACAGCGATGGCTGTGGCGATGGAGCAAATGGGCGGGGACATAAAAGCCGCGCAGACTGGTGTCATCATGGTGGGACTTGTATATGTCTTGATTGCGGGACTTGTCAAAGTTCTTGGCACAAAATGGATCGACAAGTTGCTGCCGCCGATCGTCATCGGACCGATGATCATGGTCATCGGTTTGGGTCTGGCTTCATCTGCGGTAACCAATGCCGGCTTTGTGGCTGATGGTGACATCCGACACATCATCGTGGCGATTGCAACTTTCCTGATCACATCGTTCATCAACACAAAAGGGAAAGGCTTCTTCAAAATCATTCCTTTCCTGATCGGTATTATCGGAGGGTATGTCATTGCGCTTTTCATGGGTCTGGTCGACTTCCAACCAGTCCTGGATGCGAAATGGTTTGAATTGCCAGGGTTCTATCTTCCGTTCGAGACACCATGGTTCGGTTCTTATGATTTGTATTTCGGACCGGAAACATTGGCCATCATCCCGGTCGCATTGGTGACGATTTCGGAGCACATCGGGGACCATACTGTTCTGGGTAAAATCTGTAACCGCCAATTCCTGAAGGAGCCTGGTCTTTCCCGCACGCTTATGGGTGATGGTGTAGCGACTGCCGTCTCAGCATTCATCGGCGGACCAGCGAATACTACTTACGGCGAAAATACCGGAGTTATCGGGATGACGCGTATCGCATCCGTTTCCGTCATTCGTAATGCAGCCTTCATCGCAATCGGCTTGAGCTTCTTCGGTAAATTCACGGCGCTGATTTCAACTATCCCGACATCTGTACTGGGCGGTATGTCCATCCTGCTTTATGGAGTCATCGCCAGCAATGGTCTGAAAGTGCTGATCGAGGAACAGATCGACTTCAATCATGTCCGCAACCTGATCATCGCCAGCTCGATGTTGGTGCTGGGATTGGGTGGGGCCGTTCTGGATATTGCGGGTGTTGTTACTTTGTCAGGGACTGCCTTGAGCGCTATTACCGGCATCATCCTGAACTTGGTTCTGCCACATGAAGAGGCCTACAATCCAAAACATCCGATTCATAAAAAAGAAGAACACAAACACAACCATTAATGCTAAAAAACGCATCGCCACTCAAAATTGAGTGGCGATGCGTTTTTTTGTCGGGATTTTATCAGGCTCCCCAGACTTCATCAGCAATTTGTTTGACCAAAGCCAGCTTCGCCCACTGTTGTTCCTCCGTCAAGTTGTTGCCTTCTTCGGTGGAAGCGAAACCGCATTGCGGGCTCAGGCATAATTGCTCTAGTGGCACGTACTTGGATGCTTCAGCGATCCGTGCTTTAACTTCCTCGATTTTTTCCAATTCCGGAGTTTTTGAAGTGATCAGACCAAGGATGATTTGGCCGTCGCCTTTGTAATGGCGTAAAGGTTCGAATCCGCCGGCGCGGTCCGTGTCGTATTCCAGGAAGAAGCCGTCAAAGCCGGTTTCGCCGAACAGTTCTTTCGCAACAGGCTCATAAGCGCCTTCCTGCGAGTAGGACGAGCGGAAGTTGCCGCGGCAGATATGCGTTGTGACGACCAAATCTTCAGGCAGGCCAATCTGGATGTTTTTGACGTTATCCGTAGCGACACGTTTCAATTCATCGTAGGTTTCCTGTGAACCGAAAATTTCCAATGCTTTATCCGAGCAAAGGTCACCCCAGAAAGTGTCATCGATCTGGATGTAACGGTTCCCCAGTGAATAGAAGTGCAGAATTGTGTCGCGGTAAGCCTGTTGCAGATCGGCAGCGTATTCCTCCAATGTAGGGTAAATTTCCTCGTTGCGGAAACCAAGGCGGATCAATTGGTTCGGGCTCGGAATCGATACCTTCGCAACCGCTCTGTCACCTACTGTTTCAGCCAAGAAAGCATAGTCAGCGAAGAAAGGGTGTTCCGGATTGAAGGCGATTTTACCTATGTTGCGCACGCTGTGGGCGCTGGTGACAACGTTGTGGAATTGTTTGCCCTGCGCCGCAAGGTAACCTTCAAAGCCTAATAGGTTCTCAAGGAAATCGAAATGCCAATAAGAGCGTCTGAATTCGCCGTCCGTGATGCCTTTGTAGCCAAGTTCGATCTGTTTGTCGACGATGCGTGTGATTTCAATATTTTCGATTTCACGCAGGTCTTCTTTCGTGATTTTTCCTTCAGCAAGCTCTTTGCGGGCTTTTTTGATGCTTTCAGGACGCAAGAAGCTTCCTACGTGGTCTGCACGGAAAGGTGCTTTCGTTCTGCTTAAAGTTGTTTGGATTGTCATGATATTTTCCTTCTTTCGTTTGTTTTTTGTAAAAAAATACGTCCTTGCGCAATGAGCTGCGCAAGGACGTATGAAAGATTCACCGTGTTACCACCTTGATTCGGAAAAACCTCTCGATTTTTCCCTTAGCCAGTACGCCGAAGCAAAATATTGTTCAGGATACTGTGATACTGTAACGGGCATTCCCGTGGAGGGCTGAGGTTCTAAAAGAGCGTTCGCCGTCCATTCACTCGAAGACCATTTCCGGATAGCATCCCTGTCCTCTTTTCAGCTGCCGAGGTTCTCTGTGCATTTCGTCCATCCGTACTTATCTTTTCAATGTGATTTTATTCTGAAATTTATATACATAATAACAAGCGGATAAGAATGAGTCAAACCTTTTTTCATTATTTTTTCATTTTACTGGTTTGATGCCTTCAAACCTGGGTTCTTCAAGAAGGAAATTGCATTTCTAACTGCAAGGGTATATACTTCATATAGATAGATGTCTATGTGAAGGCGTCAAGAGAGTCAAAGCGGGGTGGAGTGCCTCCAATGACAGTAGGGAAAGAGGAATTGAATATGGCAATTGAATACAAAACATATGCGAAATGTCTGAAGGTGCTATCGGACGAAACCAGATTGGAAATCATGGATTTATTGTCGGAAGGCGAGATGTGCGCCTGCGCGTTATTGGAGCAATTTTCGATTACACAACCGACTCTGTCGTACCATATGAAGATGATGAAGGACTGCGGCTTGGTTGACAGCAGAAAAGACGGAATTTGGGTCAAATACTCCGTAAATCACGAAAAATTGGATGAGTTGAAGAACTTTTTCCAATCCATGGCAAAGCAAGGCACCACTGTATAAGCATTCGAAAGCAGGGGATGGAAATGGAAATCAAGATACTGGGACCAGGATGCCGTAATTGTGAGAAGCTACATGCAAACGCAGCCGAGGCGCTGAAGAAGATCGGCATGGAAGCAACAATCGTCAAAGTGGAAGATCCGAAAGAAATCGCGAAATATGGCATCATGCAGACACCGGGGCTGGTCATCAACGAGAAGGTCGTCTCATATGGGCGGATCCTGACGCCCAAACACATTGCAGAACTGCTGCAAAAGTGACAAAAAGAGAAAATCCTGTCCTTGACTGAATAAGCTGCGAAAACCGGGGTTCTGCACCGGACTTATCGTAGCTTTTTTGGGTCTTTCATTATTCGAAAATAACACATTGACATTTATCTATATGTACGCGTATACTAACACATAGATAAATATCGATATGCTGTGTGGAAAAAATATAAACTAGAAGGTGCAGTTCATCATGGGAATATTTCAATGGTTAAATGATCAGTTATTAAAAATGCAGTGGCTCAGCGATTTGGTCGGTGTACTTGTCCGGGATGTCTTCGGATTGGATCTCACCAGCAGGGTAGGCGGCAGCATCCACTTCTTCATCTACGACGTCATCAAAATCTTCATTCTGTTATCGGTATTGATTTTCGGCATTTCTTACGTGCAAAGTTTTTTCCCGCCTGAGCGGACGAAGAAAATCTTGGGCCGGTTTGATGGGGTCACCGCCAATATTCTGGCGGCGTTACTGGGTACGATTACGCCATTCTGTTCCTGTTCCTCGATTCCGCTATTCATTGGGTTCACCGGATCGGGACTTCCGCTGGGGGTGACGTTTTCGTTCCTGATTTCTTCGCCGCTTGTCGATTTGGCATCGATCATCCTCTTAGCCAGCATTTTCAACTGGAAGATCGCCATAGCCTATGTTGTTGTGGGCTTGATCCTTGCGGTTATCGGCGGAACCTTCATCGGAAAAGCGCGTCTGGAAGATCAGGTCGAGGCCTTTGTGTTCGGCAGCCCGACTATTGAACTGGAGGAAGCCGAGTTGACCAGGAAGGACCGGGTCGATTATGCTTTCGATCAGGTGAAGGAAGTCGTCCAAAAAGTCTGGCTTTACGTGCTCCTTGGAGTCGGTATCGGGGCGGCCATCCACAACTGGATTCCCGAATCGGTCATCACAGCTCTGTTGGGTCAGGATAAATGGTATTCGGTATTGGTGGCAACATTCGTCGGCATTCCGATGTACGCGGATATTTTCGGGACGCTGCCCATTTCCGAAGCGCTTGTCGCAAAAGGTGTCGGATTGGGAACCGTATTGTCCTTCATGATGGGCGTTACGGCATTGTCCTTGCCGTCGATGGTCATGCTGAAACAGGTCGTCAAGCCGAAATTGTTGGGACTCTTCTTTGGGATCGTGGCTGTCGGCATCATCATCATCGGCTATGTGTTCAACTTTCTGGGACCAATCTTTATGTAACATAATAAAAATAATATGCAGGAGGAATCATCATGGAAATCAAAATTTTAGGAACAGGTTGCAAAAATTGCATCAATTTGACAAAAAATACGGAAGAGGCTTTGCAGGAACTGGGGATGGAAGCAACCATCACAAAAGTGACCGACATGAAGGATATCGCCAAATACGGGATCATGCGCACACCGGGATTGGTCATCGACGAAAAAGTTGTTTCCTACGGTAAAGTAGCCAGTGTGAAAGAAATCGAAGAATTGCTGAAAAAATAACAATTTGCTGAACTGCCGGGCGGGGAATTATTCTCTGTCCGGTACTTTTTTTTGCATTTTCCAGTTTTTGATTGACTGTAGATAGAAGAAACTCTATATTATAAAGGTATTAAAAAACTTTCAAGCTATCAAAAGCTATTCCAAATACAAACAAGCTAAGGGGAAATGAATCATGACAAACATCACTATTTTTGAGCCGGAAACAAGCAGTAGCTTGTTCAGTAGCCAGGACGCAATGCGCATCGCAGCAGTAATGGAGGCTTTGGAGGGGTTGGAGAACTACGAAGCTTTACTTTTCAATTTGACGGATGATGTGGAGCAATTCGGATCGAATAAAGCGGTCAGCGAAAAGATTGAAGCGGAAGGAAATACCAGCTTGCCGATCACTGTTGTGGATGGGAAAATCGTCAAAACTGGCGGCTATCCAACCAACGACGAAATCACCAGCTATATCGGAGTGCGCTTCGTTGAAGAGTCCTCAGGCGGCTGCGGTTGCGGTGGACATGGTCATCACCACCACCATGATGAAGAAAGTGGCGATGCAAAAGGCGGCTGCGGTTGCGGCGGACATGGTCATCATCACAAGCATGAAGAAGCTGCAGCAAGCAGCGGCTCTTGCGGTTGCGGTAAAGGCGGTTGCTGCTAGAACGATAAAGAGTACGCGTGATTCGGGTTATCCCCGGCTCGCGTTTCTTTTTCTGGTATATATAGAAAAATATCTATATAGAAAGGACATCAGAAATCATGGATTATGAAAATTATGCAAAAATTGCAAAGGCTTTGGCGGATCCGAAGCGCGTCAAAATAATCGATATGCTTTCCTGCGGGGCCATGTGTGCCTGCGACATACTGGAACACTTCGATTTCACCCAACCCACGTTGTCCCATCACATTAACTTGTTGGTAAAGGCGGGATTGGTGACGACGGAAAAATCAGGAACGTGGCATTATTACGATCTGAATAAAGATGCCTTCGAAAGATTCAAGGCGGATACAGCGGAATTGATAGCAGATACGCCCGCATGCATCTGTGAAACTGTGCGGTCAAAAGAGGTGTGTAGCGCAGATGAAAAAGAACCGATTCAGTGAAGCAAAAACAGTGCTGTAAAGAGCGCAAATAAACAAATGGGGGTATAATAAATGAGTAGCAAAGAGCAAACAAGCATTTCCTTCTTCAATAAATATTTGAGTGTTTGGGTAGCGAGCTGTATGGTGGTTGGAGTTTTGATCGGCAAATATCTGCCGGCCGTACCTGAATTTTTCGGGAAATTCGAATATGCGAATGTATCAATCCCGACGGCAGTATTGATCTGGGTCATGATTTATCCGATGATGATGAAGGTGGATTTCCAGAGCGTCCGGGATGTCGGAAAGAATCCGAAGGGACTTTATGTCACTTGGGCAGTGAACTGGCTGATCAAACCTTTCAGCATGTACGCTATTTCCGCGTTTTTCTTCTTTGTCGTCTTCAAAAATTTCATTACGCCTGAATTGGCGACGGAATACTTGGCAGGTGCCATCCTTTTGGGAGCTGCGCCTTGTACAGCGATGGTGTTTGTTTGGAGCCAATTGACAAAAGGCAATCCGGCGTACACTGTCGTTCAGGTTGCGACCAATGATCTGATCATCCTGGTTGCTTTCATTCCAATCGTTAAATTTCTGTTGGGCGTCAGCAATGTTACGGTCCCATGGGACACCTTGATCCTGTCCGTCGTTTTGTTTGTAGTGATTCCGTTGGTCGGGGGCGTTTTGACCCGGATTTTCGTCACGAAGAAAAAAGGTGTCGCTTATTTCGAGAAGGATTTTCTTTCGAAATTTGATGGCGCGACTACTGCAGGACTGTTGTTGATGTTGGTCTTGCTGTTCTCTTTTCAAGGAGAGGTCATTCTGGAGAATCCGTTGCACATTTTGATGATCGCCGTGCCTTTGATCCTGCAGACTTTCCTGATTTTCTTTATTGCGTATCTTGCAGGTAAAGCGCTGAAACTTCCGCATGCTATTGCTGCTCCGGCCGGCATGATTGGCGCATCGAATTTCTTTGAACTATCAGTCGCGGTCGCCATCGCGTTGTTCGGAATGGATTCTCCGGCAGCGCTGGCTACCGTGGTGGGCGTCCTGACCGAAGTGCCTGTGATGCTGATTTTGGTGAAGATCGCCAATTCGACAAGACACTGGTTTCCTGGGAAAGAAACGGGTGTAATGAATCCTGTAAAGATTGTAAAGTAAGCCACTTTAACTGAAAAGGAGAATTTATTATGAAAATCATCGTAATCGGTTCGGTAGCGGCGGGTACCTCCGTTGCAGCCAAAGCGCGCAGAAACACGGAGGAAGCGGAAATAGTCGTCTATGACCAAGGGAAGGACATTTCCTATTCCGTCTGCGGTATCCCATATAAAATCGGTGGGGAAGTCGATTCAGTGGATCGTCTGACGCCGCGGGATGCGAAATGGTTCAAAAAGAGATACGAAGTCTCCATCTTTACGGAACATAAAGTGACGAAAGTGGATCATAAAGCCAAAAAGATTCAAGTAAAAGATTTGAAGACCGGCGAAATTAAAGAGGACGCTTATGATGTGTTGGTTTTCGCAACAGGTGCGGCTCCGCTGACGCCACCTCCATTCGATCAAGTTGAATATGATAATGTCTTCCACATCCGAAATATCCAGGACCTTCGTAATATTGAAAGTTATTCGGAAGGGAACCAACCGAAGAAAGCACTGATCATCGGTGCCGGGTTCATCGGTCTGGAAATGGCCGAACAACTCGTGCAGAAAGATTGGGATGTCACGATCGTCCAGTTGGAAAATCAAGTGATGCCGCCGATGGATGCGGATATGGCTTTCCGGGTTGAAGAAGTGCTGATGGCCAATGGGGTTCATTTGCACCTTGGGGATACGGTCAAGACCATCGAAGGTAGTGGGACCGTCAAAAAAGTGGTGACGACAAAAGGCGCCACCATCGAAACGGATATCGTCATCCTGGCTGCCGGCGTGCGTCCGAATATCCAACTGCCGAAGGAAATCGGCGTCACGATCGGTGCGACGGGTGCGGTTGCCGTCAACAGCAAAATGCAGACGAATATCCCGGATGTGTATGCGGTCGGTGATGTGGCGGAAAGTTTCTCCGTTATCACAGGCAAACCGATTTACCGTCCATTGGGCTCTACGGCCAACAAGATGGGGCGGATCGCCGGTGATGTGATCACTGGTGGAAATCTGGAACATAGAGGGGTATTGGGTACCGGTATTTTCCGCGTATTCAATCTGCATGTCGCTCAGACAGGCATGACCGAAAGAGAAGCGAAGGCAGCCGGTTATGCCGTGGAAGTCCTTTACAACATCAAGCCCGACCACGCTGAATACCTTGGCGGTAAGGAATTAGTCATCAAGGCATTGGCCGATAAAGCAACCGGTCGGGTCTTGGGCGCGCAAATCGTGGGCTTCCAAGGTGTGGACAAACGGATCGATGTTCTTGCCACTGCCATCACCTTCAATGCAAAAGCTGAAGATTTGTTCCATCTGGATCTGGCTTATGCTCCGCCTTTCGCAACGACAAAAGACCCTGTCCTGTACACAGGAATGGCCTTGGATAACGCTTTGCACGGAAATCCTTTGATGACCCCGGCCCAATTGGTAGAAACACAGCAAAAAGGCGAATCCATCCAAGTTATCGATACGCGTTCCGCCAAGGATTTTGAAAAGGGACATGTCCAAGACGCGATCCACATCCCATTGAGTGAATTGCGGGCACGTGCCGGAGGACTTTCCAAGGATATCCCTACGGTTACCTACTGCAACAAAGGGGTGACCGGAAATGCCGGCCAGAATATCTTGATCAATATGGGTTTCCAGGAAGTCTATAACCTTTCCGGAGGCAACAAGAATTATCAAAGCTACCTCAAAATGCTGAAGCGAAAAAGCTAGAATGTGAGTAGCTGAACAGATAAAAATGGAGAATCCAAAACTGGAGTCTCCATTTTTTTCCCGACTTTTACAGTTGCTAAACCGAAAAATCCCCATAAATCGCGTTATATATGCGTTTATGGGGATTTTTTTATTTTTTGGTATGTAGATATGCAC